>JAAZVD010000323.1 GCA_018623785.1 Bacteroidota bacterium
AGGGCCATGAAAAGGAAACCGATAAAGGCAGCGAAACCTGCCATGAGGGCCTGTTCGTCTGGTGCGAACAGGCCCTCCATGATCAGGGCAATCAGGCCGAAAGCCAACGCAAAGGCTCCGCCAAAAATCAGGGCCATGGCCAGTATCAGTGGCATCGAAGCCAGTACACGCTCGTCGAGTTCCTGCACGCTTACACCAGGAGTCCGGCAATCAGGAAGGCGACGACGGACAACCCGGCCAGCATCAAGGCATAAGGAAGCTGCGTGTTGATATGATCGACGTGATCCGAGGCGGCCGACATGGAGGCGATCAATGACGTATCGGAAAGCGGCGAAGCGTGATCCCCGAAAACGCCACCGGCCAGCACGGCTCCCAGCATGAGCGGCATCGAAATACCCAAGCCTTCAGCCAGGGGTAAGGCAATGGGGATAAGGATGGCAAAGCCGGTCCAAGAGGAGCCCAGCGTAAAAGAGACAAAGGCACCCACCAGAAAGATGACCGAGGGCAGCCACCAAGTGGGCCAACCCGTGCCGACCACGCTGATGATGTAGGGGCCCATTTCCAAGGCGCGGGATACCTGTCCAAGCGCAAAGGCCAATGCCACGAGCGTGACCATCCCGATAAGGCCGCCCGACCCCTTCAATACAAGGGCCATGGATTCGGTGGGTTTCATGAGGACGCTGCCATCTTTTCCGGAGCCCGGCAAGGCATACATGATCATGGCCGAACCGATGGCCGCGATTACGGCCCACAGAACCGACGTGGATCCGCTGCCCTGCATGATGGCACCATCACCCGTTACGTAGAGACCAAAGAAAATCGTGGCAACCATGACGCCAATGGGGATCATGAGGTGACGGGCCTTCTCGGTGGAATCTGCCACGGGTGCCAACTCGACGATTTCTTCGGCCACCAAGGGTACAGCCCCTTCGCGCAGGAGGGCACCGGTGGTCTCGGCGCGCTCCTCCGCCCGCTTCATGGATCCAAACCGCCAGCCCGTCAGCGCCAGCACGAGACCCGCAATAATGGCGAAGAGCGCATAGAAGTTGAACGCTACCGCACCAGCCAGCAGGCCGACGGCGCCTTCCGATACGCCCTGAGCGGCCAGCAGTCCGAGCACGAACGCGCCCCACCCATTGAGCGGAATAGACATGCACACAGGAGCGCTGGTGGTGTCGCAATAGAAAGCCAGCTTTTCCCTGGGAATGTTCAGCTTGTCGAATAGGGGCCGGTTGATGGCACCGGTAATCAAACAGGTAATGCTGGATTCAACGAAAATGACCATCCCGGTTGCCCAAGCCAGGACTTCGGCGCCGCGACGAGTTTGTCCCCATCCTTGCCGGGAGGCCCACTCGATGAATCCGTTCACGCCACCGCTGGCCTGAACGAGTGCAATCAACCCCCCAACCATCAGGCTGAAGAGCAGAATGCGCACATTGCTGGGGTCGGCAAACACAGCCACCAGTTGGTCAATGAGCTCGCGCAGCCCGAGGATGGGATTGCCGCCAACGAGGATGGTTGTGCCAAGCCAGAGGCCGGCCAGCAGGGACAGGTAAACCTCCTTGGTCCACAGCGCCAACACGATGGCCAGGATGGGAGGAAGCAGGACGATCCACTCCATGATCAGAAAACCGGGTCAGGGTGAAAGAAAGCGAACCCGAATCTACACGAAATCAGGTACAATTGGGGATCCAAGCGATGTAGTAGTCACCTGTGGATTAGTAGCCCGATCTGATTGACGTTTCTGCAAAAACCGGGTATTTACCTTGGTGAACATTGATGTTGGAATAGCGTTTGGACTATTTTAGAGACTCCCCTCTCACCCGTATAACGCCTCGGGATGTCTGACAAGCGTACTTACATCTTCGATAACGAGTCCTGCTCGTTTGTCGAAATCCGGAAGACTCCTTGGGAGCGGGTTCGGACCGCCGTCTGGATCGGATGTGCGGCCCTCCTGGTAGCCGTCGTCGCGACATTTGCTCTGGACCGCTTGGTCAACACACCCGAAGAGCTGGCGTTGCTGGATGAAAACCGCGCCCTGCAGCAGCAGTTGGAGTCGGTCAACCGCCGGCTGGATGACGTTACCGAGGACCTGCTGGCCATTCGGGAGACCGATGAAGAACTCTATCGGGTTCTTTTGAACGCTAGGGGGATCTCTGAGGACGTAGCCCGCGTCGGGGTCGGAGGCAGTGACCCGTACCCGGAGTTCAACCGCTACAGTGCTTCAGCGTCGAACGTTCTGAGCAGCAACGCAGGGAAAATCGATCGCCTGGAACGTCTGCTCATGCTGCAGAGCTCTTCCTACCGCGAACTTACGGTGCTGGCTGAAGAGCACGAAGAGCAGTTGCGTCAAATGCCGGCCATACAGCCAGTCAACGGCCGCATTACCTCTGGCTTCGGTATTCGATTCCACCCCGTCCTGAAAGTACGCCGCATGCATCCAGGGCTGGACTTCCACGCACCCGTGGGCACCCCCATCTATGCTACGGGAGACGGGGTTGTTAAGGAGGCAAAGATAGGTGGTGGTCTGGGTCGCTAT
>JAAZVD010000324.1 GCA_018623785.1 Bacteroidota bacterium
CCGGCTGGATGACTTTCTCCGAGAGGCCCTCCGAGATGATGGCCCGCGCAATCCTGACGATCATCGGATAGAGCTCCATTTCGCTCTGGGTGCGCGTCTCGAGCCAACCCACGGCAAGGTTCTCGGCTCCGTGGGTCCGGCCCCGGTACCTCTGCGGCCACGCCGCGATCATACCTTCGTATTCGGTGGCTGTCAGGCCATCGGCGGTCGGAAACATCTCCGACATGTTCAGGCCGATGCGCTGCGGATCACGCTCCTCAATGATTTCGGCCAATCGGGCCCACTGATCGGGCTGCTCTTCGGGATTCCAGGAGCTCGGAAAGGCATCGCCCATGGCATAGCGCGCCACGGCCAGGCGCTCAACGCCCAACTCCGGGCCGCGGTCGTAAAAGACCAGCACGGTGCGGCGCCGGGCAGCCAACCAGGTGGCCGGCAGCATCGTCCGGATGATGGGATCCTCGTTGTACTCGCGAGCCGCAATGATCCACATGTCGAATCCTTCGCGGCGCATCAATGCTGGCACGACCGTCTCGAAGCGCTCTTCGAGCAGCCTGTCAACGACCTCGGCGCGCTCGCGCATGGATAGCACAACCAGGTCTTCGGCGTTCTGGGCTTGGGAGCCCATCGCGGGCAGAAGCAATAGAGCAAGAAGAAACAGCATTCGGATCATGCGTCGTCCTCCGAGTCGGGCAGGTTGATGGACAGTTCGTCCGGAATATCGTTACGCTGGAGTTCGGGATTCATGAGTCCACCAACGAGCGGCGTTTCAAACGCCGTCACGAAATGGGCGATGGTGGCAAACCAGAACTCCTGCTGGAATTCGAAGAAGTCGGCATCGTAACCCCGCTGATCGCCCTTATGGCCTTCAATGTCGAGGTAGAATACCCGCGGCCAGTTGGGGTATTTGTCCTGCGCCTCCCGCACCAGCCGGAACGCCTCGCGGGCCGCCTCATCGAACGTGGTTTCCGGGCCCACACGCTGATACAGCGACACCGTGTTATCGAAGTTCATGGCCACGCCGGGCTCGTCGGGCTTCTGGTAGTTGGGGGTAAAATCAGGCTTCATGCCGTTCGGTCAATTGGCTTGGTCGTCGGTCTCAGTATCGTCGGTTTCCGTGTCGTCGTCCGCGTCACCGACGGGCTCGTCACTATCGGGATCGTCAGCGGCATCATCGCCATCGGACGACATGGCGTCAAGATCCAACTCTTCCTCGTCTTCATCTTCTTCAGCCACGCGCTGGAATTCCTCGGCCAGAAAGATACCGGTAGGTGTCTTCTGCTCCGCCAGGTCCTCGGGGGTTCCCGAAAACAGGATCTGCCCGCCGCCCTCACCGCCGTCGGGTCCAAGGTCGATAACGTGGTCGGCCACTTTCACTACGTCCAGGTTGTGCTCGATGACGAGGACCGTATTCCCCTTGCGAACAAGCGCCTGAAGGACAGCAAGCAGGTGGCGGATATCCTCAAAATGGAGCCCCGTCGTGGGTTCATCCAAGATGTAGAGCGTACGACCCGTGCCCGGGCGCGACAATTCTTTGGCCAGCTTGACGCGCTGCGCTTCGCCGCCGGACAATGTCGTAGCCTGTTGGCCCAGACGGATGTAGCCCAGGCCCACCGAATGCAGCGTGCGCAGCTTACGCTCAATGCGCGGCACGTTTTCGAAGAAGGCGAGAGCATCTTCGACGGTCATTTCCAGGACATCGGCAATACTCTTGCCCTTGTAGCGTACTTCCAGGGTCTCCTGGTTGTAGCGCCTTGAGGCGCACGTCTCGCACTCGACATAGACGTTCGGCAGGAAGTTCATTTCGAGCTTTACGATGCCTGCACCCTTGCACGTCTCGCAGCGACCTCCCTTCACGTTGAAGGAGAAGCGGCCTGGCTTGTAGCCGCGGATCTTGGATTCAGGCAGCTGAGCGAAGAGGTCCCGGATGTGGCCGAAGAGGCCCGCATAGGTGGCCGGGTTGGAGCGCGGTGTCCTGCCAATCGGACTCTGGTCGATGTCGATGACCTTGTCCACGTGCTCAAGGCCCTCAATCGAATCGTACTTCAGCGGCACCGTTTTGGCGTTATGGAAATGTGCCGCCAGAATCGGATAGAGCGTCTGATTGACCAGACTGGACTTGCCTGATCCGGAAACGCCGGAGACGCACGTCAGCGTGCCAAGCGGCAGTTGGAACGAATCGCCTTTGAGATTATGACCACGGGCACCCGTGAGCATGATCGATGACCCATTACCGGTGCGGCGGGTCTTTGGGACCTTGATAGAGCGCGTGCCGCGCAGGTAGGCTGTTGTCAGACTGGTCGAGCCATTGGTCCCCAGGGGTAGTTCAGCGGGCACCGAAGCGCCGACCACCCGACCACCCAGCTCGCCGGCGCCGGGACCCAGATCCACTACGAAATCAGCCGCCTCGATCATGTCCCGGTCATGCTCAACCACAAGCACCGAATTCTCCAGATCGCGGAGCTGTTTGAGGGAATCAATCAGTCTACTGTTGTCGCGGGCATGCAGACCGATGGACGGCTCGTCCAGCACGTA
>JAAZVD010000054.1 GCA_018623785.1 Bacteroidota bacterium
CTGACGCAGATTGTTGCACGCGCTCATCTTGCCGCAAAACGAGTCACGACGATTGGCAATCGACATCTGTGTGGTGGCGTCCTGAAAGGCGTGCACGAGCACCGGCACATCCAGTCCACTGAATCGGATCGTATTTGCGATAGCGCGCTCATCCCCGAAGTTGGGAAGCGTCACCAGAATGCCGTCGATCTCGTCCCGATGCTGCTTGAACAGGTCCCCGCACAGCCGCGATTCCTGGAGGCTTTCGATGGCGCCGTTGTTGGTGGCGTCCTCATCGACGATGACCACGTTGACACCTGCATCCTCGAGCACCTGCATGATCTGCTTGCGGCCTTTCAGACACAGGTGATCAGGAAAGAAGCCGCGATTACCCACGATGACGCCGAGCGTCACGGGCTTGGATGACTGTTGCATGGCAGGCGGGGTTTGGGACAGAAACGTTCGGCGGGGGCTCACCGACCGGCGCTACGGGTGGGAGCGGGTCTGACAAAAGTACGAGGTCAGATGACGATCCGCATCCCCAGGGGGCTAAATACCGATGGGTTGTCAGGGAGGCCTTCTCCCGGGACCACAACTCAGTAGGAGTAGCGCCCTGCCAGATTGAGGCGAACGGGAGAATCGGAGGCATCGGCCAGAAGCTGCAGGAGGAGATAGGACAGCACTTCGTATTCCACCGTCAACTCGCGTTGCTCGTCCACGACGATACTGGACCCGCTCGAAAAGGAAAAGGGCTGGGTAACGCCTACAAACAGACGCGGGGTAACGTACTTACCCGCTGTGAGGCGAGTGCCCTTCAAACCATCCTGCTCTATGCTGACCACATCCAGACCGAGACTTTGGCTGGCCACGCCCTCTACGAGTCCCGCCAGTTGGGATGCCGCCACGCCGACGAGCACCTGGTTGTTCATGCCTGCGTCACTGAATTGCAGGCTCTCGGAAGCCGGGCGACCCGTCGCGATATAGGACACGATGTCCGTGTTATCCAGAGCAGGATCCGAGGAGAGGTTGAATGCCAGATCATCAAGCCTCCCATCGAGTCGGAGGGTCATGACGACCTCTGGTTGCCCGGGATTAAGACGAGAGGGCACCTCATATTCCGCTTCTATCTGGAGCAAAAGATCGTCTACGGGCCCATTGAACTGGGCCACACCTTCCACAATCCGGAACGTGCGTCCGAATTGTCTGATGGTGCTGCGATCGGGAATGACCTCGATGCTGCGGTAGATGTTGAGGTCTTCCTGGCCCCTCTCTTTCTGCAGGTCCACCCGCCCTGAAAGCTCGATAGCCATCTCCGGATTGACGCGCTGTCGGATCCAGGTGTCGCGCTCGATCTCGATAGCCAGATCCAGGGACAAGCCCTTCCAGATGGCGTCAGCCAGTGTGTCGGCAATGACCGTCCGGTACCCGAAATTCTCGGCCAACATGATCTCGTCGTCAAAGGAAAGCGGAAACTGCCGCAAATCTCCTCCGGCTGCTTTCGTCAACCAGAACGAGGTATTCGATGTCGTCAAACGGCCCCTGAGTTCGGGCCGTGTCGTTCGGCCCGTAAGTTGCAGCGCTCCGCTGAGCGCCGTCTGCAACTCATCGTTGCGGACGGCGCGGAATCGGTCCAGCTGTGCGCGCATATCGAACGAGGAGTTCGTCAGGGATGCAAAATCGATCTGACCGGATACGTCCATACTACCGCCACCCGAACGTAGCCTGGCTTCGTCAAACGTCAGCGAAACACCGTCCAAGGTCGATCGGAACCGATCCATACGATAGGTAACGCCATACTCGGGCAATCGGAAACGGGCCCCGTCCACGTTGAGGAAACCCGCCAGCTGGGGATCGTCGATGGTGCCTCCAACACGGATATCCATAGATGCCACGCCTTCCAGATCTGTCATGACAGTAGGGTCCAGGAGGGGATTCAACCACTGGATGGAAGCTGCATCTGTCCGCAGGGTCAGGTCCAGATCGGCGTTGCGGTCAGCCCGTTCCCGTCCCTTCTCGTCGAAACGGGCAAAGAGCGGAAGAAAACCATCCACGGTAATGTCCCCGCTATCCGGCGTGGACACCGTAGCGTCGAGACGCAACCCGTCGGACGTGGACTGCACCGTTGAGCGCAGCAGGGCCAGGGCCCGGCCAGCATCCATCAGCTCCGCCTCCACGTGCGTATCAATACGTAGCGCTTCAGCCTCTCCCGAAAAAAGCAATCGTCCACCAACCCATCCTTCAAGGTCCGGAAGTCCCGCAAGCACGCCGATCGGCGCCAGATCGATCGACGCCAAATCAACGCGGACAGCCAACCCGGCTGAGTCACTCCGTCCTCCGGCCAGAGCCATGCTCTGCTCATCCGCTGTCAAAGCAAGCTGACTCATCTGCCAACCGTCCTCTACGACCAGCGTGACGGGGTGCTCGAGCACAAAGGGTGCTCCACCAAGCATGAGGTCAAACTGATGGACGCTCGCCTCGGGGCGGTCGGAAAAAGGATTGAACTGACCAGAGAGCGTGAGCTTATTGCCCGCATCAATCATGGCATGGGCCTTGAGTGCAACGGTCTGGCTACGCTGATCAATCTGAAGGGAGGATACCGGAATAGCCAGCGTGGGGAGCGCGGTGTAGCCAATGTCCACGGTGGCCGTCGTGGATACGGGTAGGAAGGCGTTGTCGAGCGCTGTCCACGCTGAGGTTTCGATGGAGGAAACCCTGATGTCGTCTACCTCCAGGTCCGATAATGAGAGGAGCAACTCTGCATCGAGCTGACCCGGGAGTCCGTACACTTGGAGGTCCACAGTCCCGCTTGACGAGGTCAGTCGCTCACGACCGGCAAGCCGCTTGACAGAACGCAGGTTTCCGATCTGCCAGGTTGCTCTGAAATCGGAATAGGCCTCCGACGATTCGGGCAAAAGGTTCAGACGTCCCTTGACCTCGAGGTTTCCCGTGTTGCTGTGGGAGGACAGATGGTCGATGTCCAGCACTCGACCGTCCCAAGAGGCACTCATGTCCAGGTCCTCGACCAGCAGAGAATCGAGCCGACTTGGCGCTCCTTCTACATCCAGGTGCCACGTGGCCGATGTACGTTCATGGGCCGTGCGTGAAACCTCCCACTGCAAGTTCACATCGGAATCCAGATCGGCGCGGCCCAGCAGTGGCAGCACGTTGAGGCCAGCAATGGATCCCGCGGACGAAAACGAAGGGACATCGTCGAAGGGCCGCGCCCTGATCTGGGCGTCGAAACGGCCTTCCGCAACGGAGAAGGCAGCATCGGCTGTGAGCACGGAATCCTGCACCAGACCTGTCAGGCGCGCCCGGGACACAGGCTCGCCCCGCAACTGCGAAGAAGACAGGTCGACCTCGAAATCAGCAGCAGGAGGCAGATTGGACCTCAACGTGGCCGTGGCCCGGGCGCGCCCACTGAGCGCTGTCCCGACATCGCTCTTGCCGGCAAGTGCGGTAGGATCAAGGGCTTCAAAGTACATATCTGCGCGTAGGGCCGGCGTGTCCGAATCCCATTGATCCAACGTCGCCTGAAGAAGCCAGGGAGAGGGTTCCCTGCCATCCGGTCCCCAGATCGAGCCGTTCAGTGAAGCTTCCATGGTCCGGGCATCCGCTTCCAGGGTAAGGTCGAAGGAGCGTACCTCCTGAAGGCCCCACTGAGAAGGCTGAGCCTGCAGGGAAAGATCCATGTGCTGCAACCGGCTTCCTTCCAAGGTCATATGCAGTCTACCGTCGCCGCGCAACCGTGCATCCGGCAAGGTAAACACGGTCATAGTTTGCAGATCGATATCCCGCCAGGCCAGATTCCGGGACTGGATATGGGTTTTGTTGTCCTCGGCGCGAAGAGCCAGATCCACCGTGATGGACGATGTATCGCTCGGAAGAAAGGCCATCGCCATGGAAGCGCGACCCGCATCCCATGTGGCCTCCGTCTTCGATCCTGCCAAACGGAATACACCCCACTCAGTCGCCTCTGTTTCCAGCTGCAAACGGCCCTTCCCGAAGCGCCAATCCTCGAGGTCGCCCTCGGCGGTCAGGGCAGCAGACACCCGTGTTGCAGGCCGATCCGCACCGGCATCCTGTAGGAGGGCTGCCACATCCACCGAGTCTAGACGGAGTGTGGAAGGGTAGAGCCGCGGTTGATCAGAGAGCGCCACCTCACCCCTCGAGCGAAGGGATCCATCGGCGATGCGAACCAAGGCTGACCATGAAACGTCCCCATCGCGCACATTCAGGTCCATCGCCCCTGTAATGGCGTCGGTGGCACCAACACGCGAAGGTTGAATAGCCACCGCCAGCTGAGAGACCATCGTGGACGGATCCAGGCCTTGCGACGAGCCGGAAAACGTGGCTGTAATCCGGGACGAGAGCGTACCCGCATCCATCCAAGGAGCCAGATCAAGATTCTCGACAGTGCCTTCGAGCACCACATCTGGCTCGGCATCGAGCCATCTCCCCGAGAACCGCGCACGCCACAGGCTTTCCATCACCAGGCTCTCCACGGCAGCTTCGGCATGGCCCTCGCTGGCAGCAAGGTCAACATGGGTGGGGCCCACGGCAAACCCGTTCACGACCATGGCCGCAGTGTGCAGTGCAATCCGGCCGGAAAGTGAGTCTGAAGCCGGACCTTGAAGAGCCACGTTCACGGACGCATCAACAGGCGACGTGACAAGCCCTCGACCCAAAATATGGTCCAGATCGAACCCCCGAGCTTCGACGTCGGCTCGTAGCTGTGTACCCGATTCGCCTTCATCCCACTCCACGGACGCCGATGCCATGCCGCCCCCGGAATGACCAACGGTGGCGTAAAACCCGATGCCGGCTGGCCGTTGCGTCATATCCAGGGTAGCTCGTACCTCGGAACGAGCTTGCAGCCCGGGGAAGAAGGGCACAATATCCGAGAGCGCCAGGGGAGCGGCCCGGATCGAGAACATGGTTGCCTCCGCGGGTGGAGCCATACCACTTGTGGGCGGCGAAGCCACAGGGGGATGAAAAGCGAAGGAGGGAAGGGAAGCGCCATCAATAATCCCGGCTGCAGCCACCTGACTGCGATCGGAGTGCAAATCAAGCGTGTCAAGAACCACTCGGCCCTCTGCGTAGTGGGCCCTGAGGGCCATCTGAACCGTATCGGGTCGCATCGGAGGTTGGAATGCGCTCTCGAAAGCGACCTCCCGCACGCGCACATCGGTATCCGGGGTCAGCCAGAGTCCAGACGCCCTCAGATCCAACGCGTGGAGGAAGAGTGTTGAATCACGGCTGACGCTTTGAAAGACCGCCTCAGCCATGATGCGCCGCGTGGAGATAGTGTCGATCCTGACCGTCCAGTCGCTCCCTCCCTCGGAGGGTGCAAACAATCCGTCCCAGTCCCAAGAGCTGTCGGCCTGTTGTACACCCCGGGCCCGCAGGCCCTCCAGATGCAACGCATCGAGGAACAGCTCGGAGCGCAATAGTGCCCACGGTCGGTACCGAACACGCAGCTGCTCAAGAGCCAGTAGTTCGTGACCTGAACTGGACACCAATCGGATATCGTTCGCTTCAAGAGCGGTAAACAAATTGCCATCCAGGTGTCCGATATCCAGACGCGCGCCGGAAAGAAGTGTGCTGGCCTGATGCTCAATTACAGAGCGAACCTGGTCGCGCCCGAAAGGGGTGTTCGTAATCCCGAAGAGTATACCCGTAAGGAGCAGTAGGACCATCCAGAGGATGGGCCGCCACCGACCTTCAGGGGCATCTCCAGAAGGGGGATCCACGGGCATCGTGCTGCTTGTGCGGGTAGGCACGTCCTCGGGCGGCGCATCTGAGGCGGTATGTTTGCGGCGATGTCCGTCCATCAGAAAACCTGGCCAATACTCAGGTGAAAACCCCATCGTCGGTGCCAGGATGCCGGCGCGGCGGTACCCATCGCGTCAAAGGCTTCGGCCCTGCGGAGATCGGCATCATCCGGGTTGATCTTCCAGGCTATGTCGAGGGCCACCATGCCCACGGGCGTGGCATATCGGATCCCACCCCCCGTCCCGAACCGGAAGGGGCCGTCAAAGAGGCTGCCATCCGAAAGCTGTCCGCCCCCGACAAAAAAGGCCATACCCCATGAGGAGCCCAGCCCGGGAAACGGCAGCCGCACCTCCAGGTCAGCCGCCACTTTGGCCAACCCCCCGACAGCCTCGTATACGTAGGTGGTCCCGTCCCCTTTGGTGGCGGTGCGCACCACTTTGGGCCCGGCCAGA
This sequence comes from Bacteroidota bacterium, assembly GCA_018623785.1. Lineage (GTDB taxonomy): Bacteria > Bacteroidota > Rhodothermia > Rhodothermales > UBA10348 > JAAZVD01. The sequence continues at coordinate 6,207 of JAAZVD010000054.1, forward strand.
CCCGTGGTCCATCCGCGCAGGTCAGACGAGCCGCCCAGGTAGAATCGCTCCCGGTCAAACCGGTTCTCAATGGTCGGATCGTCCTGATCACGGTCGCTCCCTTGGGGCCACAGCCGACCAAGACTGGAACGAAAGGCCAAACCACTGCGATCGGTCAGACGCCGCGATACCTTGATACCAAGGGCAGACCGGACATAATCGAGGTCTGAGCCCAATCCCGGTGATGCGTATTCGAGAACGGGAATAACCAAGACGGCATGCTGATAACGCAGGATCGACCCTGTCCGACCAAAAAGTCCGATGAGCGCCAGCGAACCCCGGTTGAAGGCGTCTTTCGAACGCGTAAAGCCGGCTTCCCGTGAATACTGCAGCGTACGACTCCAATTGTACTGCAACGTCAGTGTACGTCGCGGTAAGAACGCGTAGATCAGGGCCGACTCGAACCCGCCCTCCCGTTCATTGATACCCATCAAGAGGTCTGATTCCGGCAATTCAGGATCCCGGCGATACTGGGCAAAGACCTGCCCCGTCATGCTCAGGCGCCTATACATGAGACGAGGCTGCCTGAGATTCAACGAGACCCGGTACAGCCGCGGTGCAACGCGATCCGTGGTGTAGCCGAGCAAGCCTGTCTGTGCAACGGTTCCAAAGGTGACCGTACGGGTGTCTCCGAAAAAATTACGGTGGCTCCAATCCCCCTGCACGGACCATCCCTCCTGGCGACCAAATCCTGCTCGATAGGAAAGCAGCCGCGGCCGACCTTCGCGAACGCGCATCCGCACCGTTACGGTCGTATCAATGGGCTGATCAGGCACGTCGACAAGCACCGTGCGAAACAGGTTCTTGTTGAAGAGCTCCCGCTGCGCGCCGGTCACTCGCCGCTGCGAAAACCGGTCTCCCCGCTTCATATTCAGCTCGCGGGCAATCAGTCGGCGAGCAACCTGCTGATTCCCCTGCACGATAATGGTGTCCAGAAAGGCCTCCGGGCCCTCTTCAATCCAGTAGGTAATGTCGGCGCGGCGCGCTTCGACGTCGATCAGGACCGAATCCCAAACCGAGACGAAGGGACGCCCCCGATTGCGGTGCCAGATGGCTAGCTGCTCCTGACTGCGACCGTGTTCGATCCGTGAAAACCGTTCACCAACCGCCAGTGTGAGCACCTTGCGCAGCGCCTGTCCCAGTTCCGTATCCTCGGCAACACTGCGGCCACCATAGTGGGCTAATGCAATGGACATGACCCTGACGGGCTCTCCCTCATCGATCCTGAAGCGCAACCAGAAACGATTCGCACGGGCATCGAAGCGCGAGTCGGCATACGAAATCCTGGCCTCAGGAAAGCCATTCTCCCGGTAGAACTGCCTGAGGCGCATGACATCCCGCTGTACTTCCTCAGGTACCAGTAACTGCTCTGCTTCCGTCAGCAGCGGGAGCCAGCGACGCAGTTTGTCGCCGAGGGTCGGATCCCGGGAGGCAATCTGCTCGGAAAGCAAGGCCGTTGAAAAGGTCTGGGTCGTTTCAAACTGGAAGGCTACGCCGCGAAGGACAGTCTCAGCATTGACAGGAAAGCGGGCAGCCTGGCCGTGAACCAGTACCGGGAACGTTGCCAGGAGTGCAAGGAATATGCTCCATCGGCCCGCTCGAAGCAGGCCGGGTGGGCGCTGCATGCGCGCCGGACTTGGTGTGAAGGAGTCGGTACCCGTCATGTATCCTGCTAACGCCGGCAGGGCGCTGCGTTCCAGCATGGCCGCCTCCTGCGGGCTCTCTCTTTCACCGATCCACCCGCAGCATCATGAGAGCCGCCAGGACAAAAGAGGCTCCGCCAGCAACCAATACAAAAATGGACTGCCCTCCGAACACATGATCCAGCAATGCACCATAGACGGTGGAAGCAAGAATCTGAGGCAGGACGATGAAGAAGTTGAAGATGCCCATGTAAATGCCAAACTTTCCGGCCGGCAAGGCATCGGTCAGAATGGCATAGGGCATGGCCAGGATACTGGCCCACGCCACTCCGATCCCAACCATGGACATCAGCAACCACGTCGGATCAGGAATCAGGTAGATACTGCACAGACCGGTAGCACCGGCCAGCAGACCTAGTATATGGGTGGCACGCCGCCCGATGCGAACCGATAGCGGCGCCAAGGCAAAGGCAAAAAGAGCAGCCACGGCATTGTACGCCCCGAAGAGTACACCGACCCAATCCGCGCCGTCGTTGTAGAGC
>JAAZVD010000325.1 GCA_018623785.1 Bacteroidota bacterium
CAGGCATTTGGATCTGCTGCCCGGCGGTCTTGCCCATGAAATGGGTCATCCGCCGTTCCCTGGATTATTTGCGTTGGCAGAGGCCTTACGAACCCTTGATTCCGTCGGCACCGTGGCCATGGGGCGTCGCATTCTGGAGCTTACCGACTACCTCCTGAACCAACTCGATAAGCGCAGCATTGCCGTACGCAGCGCGCGGGAAGAGGACTCTCGCTCGGGTATCCTTCTGCTGGAGGTTGCCGATCCCAAGACGGTTTGCTCGACCCTGAAAGAGAGGGATATCTGGACCAGTGCTCGCGACGGCGGACTACGCGTATCCCTGCACGGATATAACGACCAATCTGACGCGGACCAGTTACTCGACGGGTTGGAGGCGGTGCTGGCCTGAAGTCCTTTTATGGCCTGAAATCTTTCCCCGGGCCTGAAGTCCTTCCAAGGCCGAATGTCAGTATCAGGCCGCGCCCATTCCCTCCCGGAATGGAGAGAACCATCGAGGCGCAAGAGGGTGACGAGCGGACTCTTCTTCCTCATCCCGCTGCAGCCAGAACAATAGGATGTCGTCCCCGAACGTTGGCATCCTGCTGCTCTGCAGAACATGTTCAATCAGGCGCTCCACAGGCTCGTCGGCTCCATGAGCATGGCGCACAGCGTCCAGGACCCCTTCCTCTCCCAGTTGTGCGCCGGATGTCATCTGCTGTTCAAGCAACCCGTCTGTATAGGCAACAAGAGCTGTTCCCGGCGTTATCTCCAGTTCACTGTCTTGGTACTCTGCTCCGGGGTCCAGTCCGAGTATCATATCGGAGTAGGGAACGATCTCCGAGCCGTGCGGCCCGATCAATACAGGTCGACAATGACCGGCATTAGCATACGTAATACGATTGTGCTCGGGCTCCCATCGCATGAGCAGAAGCGAGGCAAACGTATCCTCAAGCAGCGGGTCATTCACGAGGACTTGATTTACCCGCTTCATGAGCTCGGCGGGCGATGTCGTCACGTCCAGCATGGTATGCAAGGCTGAGCGGATGAAGCCCAGGAAGCTGAACGCATAGAATTTGGCTTGCAGGCCCTTGCCCATGACATCGCCGACGGTGATGAAAAAAGTACCCGGTTGCGGTTCCGTCCAGTCGAAAATGTCTCCCCCACCATGATCTCGCGGTGCATTGTGGAACCAGGACCGATATCGCGAGGCTTCCGGCAAGCTTTTAGGCATCAATCGCTGGGAGAAGTCCCGACCAATACGGGCATCCAGTTGATTACGGAATTGGCTGCTGCGCTCGAGGAGACGCTCCACCCGCGAGAGCAGCTGATCCAGGTCGAATGGTTTGGTGATGTAGTCGTCCACACCCATATGCTGTCCCCTCATCCGGCTGGCTTCATCAGTCCTGGCCGTCAGGAAGATGAAGGGGATGACCCGGGTGTCGTTTCTTTCCTGGAGGGCCGCCTGCAAGGCAAACCCATCCATTTTGGGCATCACGATGTCGGAAATGATTAGGTCCGGTAACCGCTCATTGATACAGTGGAGGCCTTCTTCGCCATTGGCAGCGGTTCGGACATCGTATATCCTTCCCAGCCGGTATCCCAGCAGCCGACGCAGGCTTTGATCATCCTCTACGATGAGAACGGAATATCGAGACATGAATCTGCGGTGCTGGAAACGGTGAAATCAAGCCTGCGGCGACCTTCATGGGTCGTGGAATACTCAAGGAGTTCCGTTGCAGCGTTGAGTAGAAGTAGGCCCATGCCGCGTTCAGGAAACGGGGACAAGGCGCGGCGTTGGCGTTCGATCTGTTCCGGGAAGGCAAAACCCTCCGAGTTGTCCTCAATGACACAGCGCAAGCGTTGGCCTGCAGGCATCACTTCGAGGGTAATCTGAGCATCCTGATCCTGAAAGTCAGCATGCTGTACCAGATTGGCCACCCATTCATGGACAACAAGCCGAAAAAACTGAGCAGTATCAGCATCCAGGCGGGAGAAAAGAGCGTGTTCGTGCTCCCACTCATCAAAAAGCCTGTGTAGCTCCTCGATGATCCCGTTGAGTCCATGAAAATGTTGACGGATGACTTCCATCAAATGCTCGGTATGGATGGTAGGTGGCGGCGGCACTCAGGCCAACGTCTCGACGGCCGCTTCCACGGTCGGAAATTGGCGAAAGACCTTGTACGTGCGTGTCAATTGAACGACTACCTGTACGGGTCGGGATGCCGCCGCAAACATGACGTGACCTTTGTTCGCGGATACTTGCCGGTACAACGAGAAAATGGATCCAAGGCCCGTCGAGTCCAGGATACTTGTATCGCTGAAATCCAGGATGAACCGCCGGACCCCTGCGTCTACCTGATTTTGTACGATCGACTTGAAGGCAGCAGCATTACGGAAGTCCAGCGAGGTGCCGACTCGTATTATCACGGCATCATGGGCTGCCGGTTCGATCTTGAAGTGCGCGGTTGTGGCGTGCATGACCCCTGAATAAGCGTTTGGACACGAAGAATCTCTCCTTTACAATCGGATGTATTC
>JAAZVD010000326.1 GCA_018623785.1 Bacteroidota bacterium
ACCGATCAGCTTTTCGGTAACTGCTTTCTGCTGTTCATCCAAATAGAACACGGCAGATCGGTATTGCGTGCCCACATCCGGCCCCTGCCGGTTGACCTGTGTCGGATCGTGCGTCTCGAAAAACAGACGAGCCAGCGCTTCGAAATCCGTGACAGCCGGGTCCCACGTCAGCTCCACCACTTCAGCATGCCCTGTCATACCGCTGCACACCTCCCGGTAGGCAGGATTCTTGACATGTCCGCCACTGTAGCCGACCCGAATGGTCAGCACTCCGGGTGCCTGCTTCATGAAATGCTCCGTGCCCCAAAAGCAGCCCGACGCAAAAATGGCTCTGTTGATGGTTTGTGTCATAATCAGGTACTCAGTTGTCTGCCTTGAAGACCAAGGAAACGGAATTCACGCAATGACGCGTGTTTTTGGCGGTAAATCGCTCCCCCACGAAAACATGGCCCAAATGACCATCGCAGCTACCGCAAATGATCTCGGTCCGTCGGCCGTCAGCATCTTTTACTCGGCGCACCGCTCCCTCGATTTCATCGTCAAAACTCGGCCATCCGCATCCCGAGGAGAATTTGTCTGCGCTGCGATACAGGGCCGCATCGCACTGTCGGCAATGGTACGTGCCCGGCTCATAAAAGTCGTTGTATTCACCACTGTACGGTGCCTCGGTTCCTTTGTGCAGGATGATGTAGGCTTCTTCTGGAGTGAGTGGTTTCATGGCTTTCACATGACGAGTTATTCAGCGCGATTCGTGGGTTAACCGAACCCATGGATTGTTTCGCAGTTTCCATGATCGAGGGCACCGGCCCGGCCGGCTCGCTGCTGGCAACCACTTTCACAAGGGTATACCATGATCATGCGTTGGTCTTCCAAACACGTTGCACTATTCATTTCGAGTCTGGCTGCGGCCTGCCTTCTGCCCCCTACAGCTGCGGCGCAGAAGATTGATGCCGGCCATGCAGTGCACCCCATACGGATTACGGCGTCGGGTGAGCATGCTGACCGTGATCAGGTTGTTCACTGGACTCCGGAGCTCGTGCGGTCGGCGGAAGGGCGTGCCGCGCTCGCGGAATTTCAGCGGATGAAGGAGGCGGGGCTTCTCGAGAAAAGAGATTCGCAGCAAACAGTTACACTGACTCCGGGAACCGAGCGTACGTTCCTGGTGCTGGACCTGACGAGGTGCTCGGGGCCAGCCGGGTGTCAGTACCTGACGGAGACCTTCACCCTGGTAGCCAGCGAGACTCGTTTCAACATCTGGATTGCCAACACAGATCTGGCCTCAAACGGCGGCAAACTGGTACCCTCCGATTGGGCAGAATTCTCCGAAGCGCTGGGAAATACAACCCCGACTACCTCTTGGGATCCCAACATGGGCATTATCGAGATCAATGAAAGCGTCTTCGGACCTCCGTCAGACATCGATGGAAATGGCCGAATTGATGTCCTAGTCCATGATATCAAAGACGCATACGACCCACAAAACGGAGTAGGCCTGTTTACGGCTGGCTACTTTTCTCCATCAGATCTGACCAACGGCAATAACGCGGACATCATCCACCTGGATACCTACCCATCCATTTACGACGCCAACGGGGATCGGCGATCCTCGAACTTCGTCCTGCAAACGCTGGCACACGAATATCAGCATCTCATTTTTGCGGTTCAGCACGGCAGCTCCGATTTGACGTTCATTGATGAGGGTCTTGCTGAATGGGCCGAGGTTGTAAATGGCTATACGCCGAGATCGATCACCTATCTCGGCAATGCAGAAGAAGTAGCCCGACCGCTCCTGGATTGGCGCGATGATCCCGGCGGTGCCTACGGCGGACCAATGAGTCAGGACTATCAGCGCGGTGGTCTTTTCCACCATTACCTGGCCGAGCGTCTCGGTACGGAAGCGGTTGGCGCAATCGCCCGTGGTCGTGGGAACGGCGTCGGGAATTACGTTGTCATGCTAAACGATCTCGGAATGGATGCGGATCAGTTACGAAGTCTTGTTCAAGGTTTTCATACCGCCAATCTTGTCAACGACCAGACGCTGGATCCGGCCTACGGATATGAAAGTCCATTCCGATCCGGCATCCGTGCCTCGGGCTATTCAACCATCGACGGCTCCCAAGCTACGTCCTCTCAGACCAGCGGCAGCATTCAACCGGGGTCCGTTCAGTATGTGCGATGGAGTCAGGTCGGGCCCTTGACCATCGAAATCACCTCCACCTCAGGTGGAGAGCGCTTCAAGCCGGTCCTATTTTTCAAGCCTGCTTTCGGCGCTCTGCAGCAAGCTTTTCCGGAAGTCGGAGGCGAGCCCCTGTCCATATCGGGAGACTTCGAAGACGTGTTCTTGGTGCTTCCCCACGTGGATCTCTCGACGACAAGCACCGCCTCCTACACGGTCAATGCCAACTGGAGTGCGTTCTCGGGCAGCAGTCAGTTTGAAAGCATTGCCTACGAAACGGGTAGTATAGCCCGGGACAACGGCACTATCGTGGGCTTCGGCCTCGGGGGTAG
>JAAZVD010000327.1 GCA_018623785.1 Bacteroidota bacterium
TTCAACATCGCATAATTCCGAGGAAGAATTGACGGCGGCGTTGCGGGGCATGTACCGTCGTGTGGACGGTATCCTCGTGATGGCGCCTGTTCTTACGTCTAATAAAGTTCTGGAGTCGGCGCCCTCGGGTCTTCCGCTGGTTTTTCTGAATACCCGGACGGAAGGCTCATCCATACCTCTCATCTCGTTCGATAACTACGGCGGGATGCGTCAGATGACTGAATATCTCATCGAACAGGGGCACAACAGGATTGGATATATAACCGGTTCAGATGAAGCTTTTGATGCCATGGAGCGCTTCAGGGGATACCGGGAGGCATTGCAGTTGGCCGGGATTCCCATCCTGGAAGACCTTATCGTGAACGGAGAATACACACAGCAGGCTGGATTTGATGGGGCGAGACGTCTGCTGGCACTCCAACGTCCTCCTACAGCAATCATGGCCTCCAACGATGACGCCGCCATTGGCGCCTTGAGCGCCATCCAGGAAAGTGGCTTGCGAGTGCCTGAAGATGTGGCGTTGACTGGCTTCGACGATATTCCGAGCTCCGCTTACACCTTCCCGCCTTTGACCACAGTTCATATCCCGATTGCCGAATTGGGACGGAGATCGGTCAGGCTTCTTGCTGCGGCAATCCAGGCGGGAAATGGAGCTTCCGATCGTCTACTCTCTGAAAAATTGCCCGTTGAACTTCGTATCCGGGCGTCTGCGTGATTTGACTTCCGTATGGAGGTTATGGACAAACCGAAAGGCGTAGGGATGATTGTGGATAAGAAGTGGTTGTTTTCAGCTTTTCTAATGGGTTGTCTTCATCCTTTGGCAGTCCCCTCCTACGCCCAGGATTGGCAGCTGGTCTGGCAAGATGAGTTTGAGTCAGGATTACAGCCGAATGAGCAAAAGTGGTCCTATCAGGTTGGAGCAGGAGGGTGGGGCAACAATGAACGCCAGTACTATACAAACGCCCGAGCGGAGAACGCCCGGATCGAAGATGGGGTACTCGTCATCGAGGCACGGAATGAGTCGTATAGCGGCGCCCAATACACCTCTGCAAGGCTGCGCTCACTGGGCAAGGGGGACTGGAAGTACGGTCGGTTCGAGATTCGAGCCAAGCTACCAGAGGGACTAGGTACGTGGGCTGCAATCTGGATGATGCCCTCAGAGAGTTCGTACGGAGACGGTGGCTGGCCGGATAATGGCGAAATTGACATCATGGAGGCGGTCGGTCACGAGCCAGACAAGTCGCATTCTGCGATTCACGTGAACGCATTGAACCATCAACGGGGAAATAATCCTTTTTCGACGGTCACAAATGCCACCGCGCGTTCCGACTTCCACGTGTATGCGCTGGAGTGGACACCATCTCGCATTTCGACCTTTGTTGACGATACGCCGAGTCTGGTCTACGAACGCGGAGGCAATGATTGGACGTACTGGCCATTCGACAAGCCCTTTCACCTGCTGCTGAATCTGGCTGTCGGTGGCGATTGGGGTGGACTTCAAGGCGTAGACCCTTCACACTATCCAGCGCGCTTCGAAGTAGACTACGTGCGTGTGTACGAAGATGTCTCAGGACCGCCTTGGATCAACCTGGAAGCAAGCGGTAGTCGGGAGCAGCTAGGTAATCTCTTGAAATACAACCCGGGAGATCGAATAGATCTTTACGCGGAGGCCGCTGATCGGGATGCCAATATTACCGGGTTGACAATCAGTCAGGGGGATGGGGTACTGGCATCGAGCGTGCAGTCTCCCATGACGTTTACCATCAATGATGCCTTACCCGGCTGCTACAAGGTGGTCGCTACGACCGCGGATAGTGATGGCTGGGAGGCCACGTCAGATACCCTGCATGTACATGTTGGTGACGTCTGCAGTCAAGCCCCTTACCTGATGACAGCCCCTTCTCTTCCCGGATCTTTTGAGGCTGAACACTATGATATCGGCGGAAGTGGTATCAGCTATCTCGACGTTTCGCAGGTAAACACCGGCGGTGCCATGCGTAGAAGTGAGGGTGTAGATATAGGCCATGCCTCGGACATCGGTGGTGGTTATCAGATCGAGGATGTCACGTTTCGGGAGTGGACGGAGTACACGGTCAATGTAACCGTGGAAGGGATATACACCATGGTTGCGCGTTTAGCGGCGACTAAAGATGGCGCATTAACCCTTTCGGTAAATGGAGAAGAATGGCCCGAAAAACTGATCTATCAGTCGACGAATTCCACCTCATTTTTCAGGAATGCCACTTTGGACGGTATTTGGCTGGAAAAGGGCTTGCAGACGTTAAGAATCACGCACTCGACCCACGGTGCCTATCTCAACAGGTATTCGTTCAATCTCGTCAGCCAAACCACTGTCGAGAGGCCTTCAGAGGAACAGGAGACGTTTTTCAGCATCTATCCAAATCCCATTCTGGATACGTTTACTATCAAACTGGATCGCCGCCTACCTCAGGGCGGGAGGGTGAACTTGTACGATGCGCTGGGCCGAAGAGTGTTTACAA
>JAAZVD010000055.1 GCA_018623785.1 Bacteroidota bacterium
GAGAAGCTCACAGCCGAGGAAATACCCACGGATCCTTCAACGTGGACTATGACCTCCGCAGATCAGCTCTTTTTTGATTTGGTTGATGCGGCCCACGACCGCGGGATGAAAATCGTGATTGATGTCTCCTGGAACCACACCGGTATTCGCTTTTGGGCATGGCAGGATATTCTGAAAAACCAGTCTGCTTCTCCTTACGTCGATTGGTACCGGATAGATCGGTTGGACGATCCCGGCACGGAGGAGGATGAGTTTGCATATCGCGGCTGGGCCGGCGTTCCCGAGCTTCCGGAATGGACCAAGGTGGGTGTGCCTGATGGATATGATGGTGGCCCGGTGGATGGCAATCTGCATCCGGAGGTAAAGGAGCACATTTTCAATGTCACGGCACGCTGGCTGGATCCAAATGGTGATGGGGATCCGTCAGACGGCATTGACGGTTTTCGACTGGATGTTGCTGAAAAAGTACCGCTGGGGTTTTGGCGGGAGTACCGCGCTTTTGTTCGCTCCATCAACCCCGAGGCGTACCTGATTGGCGAAATATGGTGGGAGGATTGGCCGGACACCATGCTTGACCCCAAGCCATGGTTACAGGATGCATTTGATGCTGTCATGCACTATCGGTGGTACATGCCCACGCGAAGCTTGTTTACTGGTGCACCGCCTTTTGTTACCCCGTCAGATTGGGTAGCGCACATGGATTCCGTTGAGGCGGGTATTGATCAGGAAAACATGCGCTCTTTCATGAATCTGGCAGCCAGTCACGATTCGCCCCGATTCTCTACCTCCATGCACAATCCACATGGATACAAATACGAAATGGGTAGGCGGGATAATCCTTCCCTTGCAGACTCCAGGCCCGCTAGTCAGACGCAGCAATCGATGCGGATGCTACTTATACAGCAGTTTACCTGGAAAGGTAGTCCGCATATCTGGAACGGAGACGAGCTGGGTATGTGGGGCGGTGATGATCCCGATAATCGAAAGCCCATCTGGTGGCCGGACCTGGTATTTGATCCGGAGGCAGTCACTCCCGAAGGCATGGCCAAAGAGCCCGTAGAAGTCTACGGTGACCTAGAGTGGTTGGCGTATTACCGCCGCCTGGCCGCAATGCGAAGAGAGTTCAAGGACGCCTTGGCCTGGGGAGATGTTGCAGACATACGAGCCGATGACGCGCGTGGCCTGTTGTCCTATGTGAGAGAGGGGCGCAGTAACCGACTCCGTGTCGTATTCAATCTTTCGGATATGGGACAGGAGACAGGAGTAGAGCCGGGTAGTATCGTGGTGCAGACTGGTGACGTGCGTATAGATGATGACGGTTCATCTGCAATGTTGGTCATGCCACCACGATCCGCTGCCGTGGTGCTGCTGAAATAGCATTGTAAGGGGCCCATCGGACGTAAGCTATTGTCACAATTGGCGAGTGCGAAGCAAATGGTAAGCGCTTACTCATAAAACCGTTCGATGAACGAAAATACTGCTGTCGCAGAAGGAGATAGGATCGGGTTTTGGAGCTGTCAGCCTCAAAAGCAACCGTGAGCGCGATTTGATTAGAAAGTATCTTATGTATTACCTTTGTGTGTCGTCTGCACGCCTATCAAATGTAAGCGCTTACTTGTCTGATTTTAGCCCATATGGTACGATCCGGTGTGATCAAAGGAGTATCTGCAGTGCTCGTGGAAAGGGTGTAGAGCCGTTTGTCAAGCAGCGTTTGTCGCGCCTGCCGATGGTTCCTCCTGTCGGCGCTGAGTTTTGATCATGGTCAAGCGATCTGTCATATCCGCGTTCTTCGTGCTGGCTGTGTCCGCTGTTTGGATCGGCGCAGCTGACTCGTTAGCCAACCAGGAAGATGAGCCTTGGGTGGCATCGATCGGGGCCAACAAAGTGTACCTTGCTGATTATAGGGATGCATATCGTTCCTATATCCTTTCTACTGGCCTTCCGGATACCCCGCAACGCAGATCTGACTTTCTCGAGCGCATGATATCCATGCGTCTGATGGCACTGGATGCCGAGGGCCGCCGCTTGGGTACGACCCCTGAGGCGGAGTTGCAACGGGAGCGTGCGTGGCACAAGCTATTGATTGAGGGGTATGTCACATCGAATGTTCTTGGCCCCATTGGCGTGAGCGATCAAGAGCTTCGGGAGATGTTTGTCCGCGTCAACACGCGCTGGAAGGCCAGTCACTTGTATGCAGGAACGCTGGCTGAGGCAACTGACCTTTGGGATCGTCTCCAAGTCGGTGCTTCTTTTGAGGAACTGGCCGCTGAGGTTTTTGTGGATGAGGAGCTGCGGACAGGCGGAGGCTACCTAGGAGAGTTTGGTTTTGACGAAATGGACCGAGGTTTTGAGGACGCCGTGTTCGGGATGGAGCCCGGAGACGTCTCACGACCGGTGCGTACAGCGCAAGGGTACTCGATTATTCGGTTGGAGGATCGGTTTACGCAGCCGGTGCTGACCGAGAGCGAGTTCGCGAGTCGTATTGGGGGCCTTACTCGCTACGTTCTGGTAAGGAAACACCAGGCAGCCCGCGATCAGCTACGATCTGATATCCTGGGAGAACTCGCTCCCGAATTTAGCGAGGTGGCCCTGAAAGCGCTTTTGCAGTACATCGAGGGGACCAGTCCTATAGGCGGCGAAGGAGCCCTGCAACCTGAGACTATCCTTGTTTCCCACAGTAGGGGGGAGATGACAGTGGAAGCCTTCCTGACGGCGTCGATGTTGACCTCGGAGGCTCAGCGGTCAGCCGTAGACGATGTCTCTTCGCTCCAGGACTTTGTTGAGGGCCTGTTGATCAGGCAAGTAATCCTCGATCGGGCGAATGAGGCCGGCATAGCGCAGACATCCGCTTTTGAAATCGCTTTGCGAAGAGCCGAGAACGATATTCTCTACGAAGCGGCTTGGCAAGATCTCCAGAACAATATCCTGGTGCCAGATGACTCTATCCAAGCGCACATTGCACGGTTTCCAGAAGAATTCAGGTCACCGGCACGTGTTCGGGTTCGGGAGATCCTGGTTTCAGATGCCAGCAAGGCAACGGCACTTGCCCAAACGGTTACCGCTTCGAACTTTGCGGCCATGGCTGCCAGCCATTCCATTCGTGATGGCGCAGCTTCCAACGGTGGTGACCTTGGCTATGTTACCCGTGCCCAACTGGGGCAGGTAGCGCTTCCGGTTTTTGAGGCCTCTACAGGAGAGATCGTTGGACCCCTGTCGGTCGGGGGGCGTCATGCACTGTTCCAAGTTTTAGATAAAATGCCTGAAAGGGCTTCCACACTGGAAGAGGGGCGTGAGCAGGTTGAGGAGCAATTGAAGGCCGCTTGGACCAGGAAAGCGGTACGAGAGCGGGTTGCCAAGCTTAGGGAGCGCCACACAGTAGAGAAAAACCTGAATCTGCTGGACGACCTGACGTTGAGATCTCCAGACACTTCATCCGTAGCCCCGTCGACGCCATGAGGAAACTCTGTACCATCGTATTGTTATTGGTTGGCGCACTGATCCTGCCGATGACCGGTTTTGCGCAGACCGGTAAAATTGTGGGTACTGTTACCGATGCATCCACGGGAGATCCGCTTCCGGGTGTCAATGTGTACTTGGATGGAACAACGCAGGGCACGTCTACGGACTTCGATGGCAAATACGTGATCATCGGCGTCCGGCCGGGCTCTTACACGCTTGTTGCTTCCTACATCAGTTTCGCTACTCAGCGGGTTGAAGGGGTGCAGGTCAGTCTGGACCTCACAACGACCATCAATTTCCAGCTGTCTGAGGAGATACTGGTGGGAGAGGAGGTCGTCGTCGTTGCCGAAGCGGTAGCGGTCAAAAAGGATCTTACGAGCTCCGAGTCCAGGGTAACCTCAGAGACCATTGATAAACTCCCGGTGACAGAGCTCGGACAGGTGCTCGAGGTACAGGCAGGCATTACCAATCGAGGCGGCTTGCATGTGCGAGGCGGTCGTTCGAGTGAAGTGATTTACATGGTGGATGGCGTCCCCGTTTCAGACAGCTATGATGGCTCTTCCACGGTTCAGCTGGAAAATGATGGCATCGAAGAATTGCAGGTCGTTTCCGGTACGTTCAATGCGGAATACGGGAATGCAATGTCGGGGGTCATCAACATTGTCACGAAAGAGGGGCGTTCTGACCGTTTCGGTGGATCGGTGTCGATGCACTCTGGCGCCTATGCAGCCACAGGCAGCGGTGGGAGTGACTATATCCGGGGCTTGAGCGCCGATGACTACACAAGCCAGGGCGTTCAGTACAGGGATGTGGATCCGTACTCCTACCTGCCTTTCAATCCGGGGCACTATTCAAACGCGTCGGTAACGTTGGAGGGACCGGTCTGGAAGGATCGTATTACTGTTTTCATGCTGGGTCGCTATTTCCAGAATGATGGCTGGTTCTATGGCGCCAATATTTTCAACCCAGACGGTACGCCCGGGGACAGCTCCCTCGTGGCCATGGACAATTTTGAGAAGTTGAGCTGGCAGACCAATCTGAAGGTCAGGCTCTCCCAGAAGCTTATCCTGAACCTGTCAGGTCAGGGATCCGGCTCCGAGTCACGTAGCGGGGATTTTTACCGTCGGTGGTCTCCTCAAGGTCGTGGACGCTACACCGATAGCGGTATGAACCTACGGGCCAAACTGACGCATCTGGTCAGTAACACCACGTTTTACACGTTCGACATATCCAGCACGCGGCGGGATCTGACTTCCCGGTTATTCCCTGAATACAATGACCCGCGGTATGTGGATTTCGATATTAATCCGCCAGACTCAGTATGCTCGGAATCCGGTTGCTCAGCCGTTCCGACAGGGGGTGGAAGGTTTGGGCGTGGCGGCACAGACCTGGGGAGAGGCACACGGTATTCCAACGCCTTTCTGATCAAGGGCGATCTCTCGAGTCAGGTGGGTGAGCATCATCTGATAAAGACAGGTTTCCAGTTCAAGCGCGACGATCTCGGTATCAGCGGATATCAATTGCAGCAGGCCGTGGATGAAAATGGTGCTGCTCTGACAGGGGCAAATTTCGTTCCGCGTATTCCTGAACGGACGTCGTCTGCTTTCTTGGAATTCAGCGAAATAAGGCCTCAGTCGTTCAGCGCGTATGTGCAGGACAAGATTGAATATGATGCCATCATCATCAATGCGGGCATTCGCTACGACTACTTCAACGCGAACGAGGAAGTACCGGCCGACAAGGAGGATCCGAATATTTTCAGTCCCCTGAAAAAGATCAATCAGTACAATGACACAAATGGTACTGGATTCATAGAGCCGGAAGAGGAGAACGTCGAGAATCGCAAGACACTGGCACAGCGGGAGGCGTATTGGTGGCGTAGTGTGGACGCCAAGTCTACAATTTCGCCAAGGCTGGGAGTGGCCTATCCGATTACGGAGGCCGGTGTCATCCACTTCTCCTACGGTTTGTTTTTCCAGATTCCCACCAATGATCGTTTGTTTGAGTCGTACGGCTACAAAATCCCCTCGCTCTCTGGCACCTATGGTCCCTACGGCAACCCGGATTTGGAGCCTCAAAAGACTACCATGTACGAGATCGGGTTGAAGCAGGGGTTCGGAGAGTACGTCATCGATGTGACGGGTTATTACCGGGACGTTCGGAATTGGGTGTCAACGTCTCCCGTCATTTTGACGGCACTTCCGGGTGTTCAATACGTGGTGTACGCCAATAGGGATTATGCAAACACGCGGGGCCTGACCGTCAGTTTCCGGCGCAATTTTGTGGACGGCTGGGGATTCGATGCATCCTACACGGCGCAGGTAGCGGAGGGTTCGAATTCGAATCCGGCCGACGAGTTTTTTGCCTCCCAGGGTAACGCTGAGAAGAGGTTGGCCCTGTTGCCCTTGAACTGGGACCAACGTCACAAAATTGCGGGGGCATTCTATCTGGGAGGCGATAATTGGGGCGCGTCTACTCGCTTCCGGATCGGTTCCGGATTTCCGTACTCGCCATCCTTTGTGGAGGCTACCCTGGCTGGCAACGATGTGCCGCCAGAGTATCCGACCAACTCACGTCGCATTCCATTTACCTACGAGTTCGATGCCAACGTGTATTACGAGTTCGACATGGGTAGGGTGCGCCCGCGCATTTTTGTGGACCTCTTCAACGTATTTGACACCCGCAATGTAACCGGTGTCTATTCGGACACCGGGGAGCCCGACGTAACCCTGCAGCAATTCCAGTTGGGTTCTTACGATCCCGGCTATTTCGTACGGCCGTTCCACTATGTTGAACCCCGGCGCATCCAGGCCGGCCTTGAAATCAAGTTCTGATGAGAAAGATCTCCACAGTAAAGGCTTTCCGTGGTGTGATTCGGGCCCTGTGCCTGTCAGCGGTAGTGGCGCTTTGGGTAGCGCCTGCAACAGGGCAGGGTGTAATCGACCGTAATCATGTGCCCAGCAATGAACGTACTGATCGGTTTGAGCGTCGTCGGGACGTAATTGATGGCAACAACATCCGGGCAACGGTAACCAATTATGCCCAAACTGCTAGTTCCGGTAACCCGGGCGACTATCTGTATGAATGGCCGAAAAACACCAGGCGCATCTACATTGCGCTCACTCAGCTATGGATCGGTGCACAAGTCAATGACGTCAATGGTGATTCCTTGTGGGTGGTCGATGTAGCTGACTTCCGGTCCAACCCGAACGATGAGAGTATTTCCTGGACCCTGGAGCCTGTGAAGGGATATGTTAATCCGAACAAGAATGCCGGGATTGGTGCAGATGGCATTGCGCAATCGGACGAGCCTGACTCCTGGCCATCATTTTGGCCTGACAAAGCGGGCGATGCTGATGATCCGGGTTGGATGGGGTCCTGGAATGGACTCTTCGGGAAAGATGTTTTCAACGCCGATCAGGAGTTCTTCTTCAAAGCCGGCGACGATCAGTACAATCGATACCCGCTGTATTATCCGGACGACACGGATCGTTCACGGGGTGGGCTCGGTCTCGTCACCGAAGTGCGCATGCTGGCATGGAGTCAGATTCTGATTGATGATGCTGTTTTCCTGATTCACGGGATCAAGAATGATGGTACGGAACGCATCGACAGGACAGCATTCAGCATCTGGCTAGCCGACCTTGTGGGCGGCGACTCTCAAGATGACATACCCTTCTTTGACATCGAGGAGGATGTGGCCTTCATGACGGATGCCGATGGTATCGGAACGGAGCCGTTTGGCGCTGATCCTGTCGGCGAGGCCGCGTTTGCTTTTCTGGAAACGCCTGGCAACGCGGAGGATCGCATTGACAATGACGGGGATGGGTCTACCCTGGACTGTACCCCAGCCATTGGGGAGTGCAACAGTCCCGTCGTCCCGTTGTCATTCCTGGTCGGCGAGAATCCTGCCAATTCGATCGATGATAACGGAAATGGTTTGGTGGACGAAAACACGACCCATGTCCCGTTTGAGGGCGAGCAAGGTTCTTCTGTTGGTGTGGGTTATGCCGACCGGATCGATAATGATGTCGATGGGGAAGGGAACAGCCCCTTGATCACGGAAGAGATGATTGGTGCTTCTTCCGTGGATACCTGGAGGCGCTGGCCGCCCAATCCGGGAGATGATGTCAGCCGCAGATCTTCCGGGAGGCCCATTGTGCATATCGTTGGATTGGATGAGGAGGATTTGGGTCTCCCTTTCGCGGACGGTATCGATAATGATGATTCCTTTATCGAGCCTACCGCTGCCTATCCGTATCTGTTTGAGGAAAAATCTCCGGTTATAACGCAGGAAATGATCAACTCGGCTGCCTCCGACCCCTACGGTCGGTATCGCGTACCGGGGACGGACATCATTCTGTATCAGGTGGGTCCCGAGGATTTGGGTAAGGCGTATGCGGATGGGGTGGATAACGATGGTGATGGCGCCGTTGATGAGGGGATTGATGAGGGTATGGATGAGATGATTGACGAAAGTCGTGCCGATGGCATCGACAACGACGGGGACTGGACGCAAGCGGCAAATGATTCAGGTCTTGATGGTATCCCGTTCAATGGCGACCCGGGCGATGGCGACGGGATGCCGACCACCGGTGCCGGGACCAGCTTTCCAGGAGAGCGCAATCTGGACATCACCGACATTTCCGAATCGGATCAGATCGGTCTCACTAATGTGCAGATTGTACCCGCGTTTTCATTGAGCTTCAATTCCCAGTCGGACCGATATCTGTACTACACGTTCATGATTCCGGGGGATTTTGATTTGGAGCCGCCACCACCTGGCGAGTCTGATCTC
>JAAZVD010000056.1 GCA_018623785.1 Bacteroidota bacterium
GTGTTCTCGATATAAAGAGGATGAGCCGGATCAGAATCCACCGCCACGTGAAAAACGGCTACGCATGTCCCCTGATTCCTGGCGAGTGAACGGATTCTGCAATCCCCCTTCCTCTTCGATGACCGAAACACCGGCTATGACCTGCATTCCATCTTCAATGCCGCGGCCGGAGATTTCCGTCTGGGATCCATCTGTGATACCCGTCCGGGCACGCAGAACGGAAAGATTCCCGTCCTCATCGAGATACCAGAGCATGGCACGATCCGACGCCCCCCCAAAACCCCGACCGGTGCCGGCCGACGCCCATCCTCCGGCACCTGGGCGTCCAGTTGCCGAAGCGCCGGGAGCACCCGACGGCGCGGCAGAGTCTCCTGCGGCGGCCCGCTGGGCCTGCATGCGCTCGCGCAGCTCAAGCATCATCTGCTCGTTGGGCCGGAATCGGAGAGCTGCATTAGGCACCTTCATCACATCATCCACTGTCTCGATCAGGAATTCGACCGTAGCCGTCATGCCCGGCAAGAGGCGGCCGTCAGTGTTGTCCACCCCGACGACGGCCGTGTAGGTAACGACGTTTTCCTGGATGGCCGACTGCAAACGTACTTGCTTGACCTCTCCGTAAAAGGTGTCCTCATCATAGGCCTGTACGGTAAAACGCACCGTCTGACCCTCCTTAATCAGGCCAATATCGCTCTCGTCCACGCTGACCAGAATTTCCATGTCGGCCAGATCGTTGGCAATCAGGAACAGCTGCGGCGCATTCAGCGAGGCTGCTACCGTCTGACCCTCATCGACATTGCGCTCCACCACGACTCCCTTGATAGGCGCCGTAATCGTGGCATAATCCAGGTTGCGAAGGGCGCGTTCGAGATTGATCTCGGAGGAGACGATCGTGGCCTTGGCCAGGTCCAGGTTGTATTTGGCCTGATTGTACTCAACCTCGGTGGCAAAATTCTTCTCGTACAGATTCCTGACCCGTTCGAATTCGGTGTGCGCAAAATCCAGCTGGGCTTGGTTGCGGCTCAGGGTAGCCCGGGCATCCTGCACAGAGCTGACCAGCAGAGTGGTATCAATGCGAGCAATGATCTGACCGCGACGCACCTCGTCGTTGAAATCGACATAGATGTCGTTGACAATACCCGAAACCTGCGTACCGACCTGAACGGTCGTAACGGCGCTCAGATTACCCGTTGATGCAACGACGGATTCGAGATTGCCCCGTTCCACCGTGACAAACCGGTACTCCATGCGTGATCCTGGTTCTGTGCTGTTCAGGAGCCAGAATGCCAAAGCCGCCACGGCCAGGAGTGATACGATGATGATTGTCTTCTTCATGAATGCGTGCGCCGCTTCCCGGCGTCTCTATGGATTCGGTCGCGCAAAATGCGCAGATCACGTGGAACGGACATGCAGTCGGTCCCCGCGCTGATCGCGCAGATCAGAGCGGTGTTCGTGCAGATCAGGTAGAACGAAATTGTGATGGGTCAGGACGTGGACGCGGCAACGCTGTCCGCAGGGCTTCCTTTGGGAGTATCCGAACCCACATAGGTCGAGTCCGGGGTGGTATTGTTACGTGTGCTGTCCCGCTGAAGGGACTCCGGCATACTGGTGTTTCGGTCCAGATAGGGCCGGATATCCACTTTCTGTTCCTCGTTCAATTCAGGCAGCAGATCAGCCTCGAGGTCCTTCATGAGCTCCGTACGATGCCACATATAGTGCCGCCAAAACCGGCTTAGCGTGTCCTGATAGGCCGATGTCAGCGACCGCAGTCGCTGTTCCTGAAGAGAATCCACCGGGTCGATGTAGCGATCGATATACCCGTAGAGCCCCCCCTGCCGCCGCATTTCCCGCAGCCGCTCCTCACGCTGATTATGGATGGTACTCCATCCGAGTGCCCCGATGGCGATTCCAATAAGCAGCGTACCTACCAAAATGGCTATGGTCGTTGAATGCAATTTCATGGACGTGCCCTAGTCGTGGTGGTCAAATTCGATATCGTAGGCAGCTGCCACGGTAACCGGTTGAAGCCCCAGCACCATCTCAGCAGGTGTCTGTGGATGGTCATTCTGCCGGGACAGATCAAAATTGTAAACGGCCAGCATCATGATAACCATGACACCCAGGGCGAGAACGGGGCGAAACCAGCTGACGAGCTCGCGCTCAAGGAATGTTGCCCGTTGCGCTGCAATGGATGCACGAATGGCACGCATGACACGCTCAGATGGCATGGACATCATGGACCGGGCCCGCTCGTCGTCAACCATCCGTCGCAAATCATTGACGAGATCAGGAGAAAGACCCTGATCGGGCCCTTCCTTGCGTGCAGTTACATCGTTCTTGTAGCTCATAAAGCACCTCCCGACCGTCGTGATTCGGGTGTTGTTTCGATATGCTTCTTCAGTTTGTCTACGCCGCGCTTGAGCCGCGAGAGAACCGTTCCGTACGGGATATTCAGGATAAGAGCGGTCTCCTCGGTGCTGCATTCCTCAAGCAGCCGGAGAATGACTACGGCACGTTGCCCTTCAGGAAGCTGATCGACCGCCCGTCGCAAATGCACATAGTCCTCTTGTTGGGTCAGGTGGGCGTCCGATGTCTCTTCCGACGGCGGCTCCCACGGGTCATCATGTGCCCAGGGCTGCAGCCACCGCATCCGTTTGCGCTTACGCAGCGCGTCCAGGCTCTTATTGATGGCCATGCGGATGATGAAGGTTTTGAGGGCAGCGTCCCCCCGAAAGGTGTGCAGCGAGCGATGCAGCTTGATGAACACCTCCTGCACAACGTCATCGATTTCCGGTCCGGCCCCAAGCATACCAGTTACGGTACGGGACACTTCATCCATATAGCGATCGACGATGCGTCGGAACGCATCGTCGTTGCCCTGCAGCGTAGCAGCTATCAACTGCTCTTCTGTTGATAATGCGTCCACCTTGGAAACGCTCGCCATCTCCCTACGACTTTCGTTACCGGCGAAAGGCAAAGAATACGTAGGCGGATGCGCTATGGTCGCGGTCAGTGACAAATCGTTTAAGAGGGGTCCAACTACCCTGTCTGCCAGTTTACAGAGCAGAGCACAGGGTGATTCGCCGTTAAAATTCGTTGTAGTGGCCGTTAGACGAAATCAAAACGGTTACATTCCGTGGACCGGGGCATCCCATTCAAGGTCGTCGCCCCTTTTTGATGAACAGTTGGGGAAGGACGTTACGACCCTCTGCCCCATCCACACCGCCCGTCATTCAACCCGCATACTTCCGTGGCGAAGGAATTCCGGATCTACAACACGCTGACCAACCAGGCCGAGACCCTGGTGCCCCACAAGAAGGACCACCTCACCTTCTATTCGTGCGGTCCGACGGTCTATTCGTATGCGCACATCGGTAACTTTCGCTCGTTCCTGACGGCTGACCTCATCTTGCGCACGGCCGGCGCCATCGGATGGGAGGTGACCTATGCCACCAACATTACCGACGTCGGTCATTTGACCGAAGATGACCTGAGCGATCCTTCAGGAGAAGATCGCATGGTCAAGGCGCTCCAGTCGAAGGAAGGCGAACAATTCGTCAACATCTGGGACCTGGCGCGGCACTACACCGAAACGCTGGTCGAAGACTGGCATCGCCTGAACCTGCGCGAACCCACCGTCCGGCCCCGGGCCACCGAGCACATGCGCGAGCAGATTGCCGCCGTGCAGAAGCTCGTCGAAAACGGTCACGCCTATGAGACCGACAGGGGCGTCTACTTCTCCGTGACCTCTTTTCCGGAATACGGCAAACTCTCGGGCAACACGCTCGACAATGACCTCGAGCAGACCGTCCGGGATGTGGTGGTCGACGCGGATAAGCGGGATCCGCGGGACTTTGCGCTGTGGAAGAAGGACGATAAGCACCTCATGCAATGGTTCAGCCCATGGGGCTGGGGATTTCCGGGCTGGCATATCGAATGCTCGGTCATGGCCATGAGCTACCTGGGCGAGACCATTGATCTGCATGCCGGCGGCGAGGACTTGATTTTCCCCCATCACGAGTGCGAAATCGCGCAGTCCGAGTCGCTGACAGGTAAACCATTTGCCACCGTCTGGGCCCACACCCGCTTCCTGCAGGTCGAGGGCGAAAAGATGTCCAAGCGGCTGGGAAATTTCTTTACGGTCCGGGACCTGGTAGCGCCGGAGTCTGAGGGGGGTAAAGGAATCGATCCTCTGGCCGTGCGCATGACGCTACTGTCGGGCCACTACCGCAAGCCCTTCAACTTTACCATGAAGACGCTCAAGGGTAACGTGCGTCACAGCGAACGTCTGTCGGAGGTCATGGCGCTCGTGGGACACCCGGAAGAAGGAACAGGTGAGTACGATGGCGAGACTGGCGCCGTCCTGCAGGGTATGTACGAGCGCGCACTCGATGCCATGCTCGACGACCTGAACACGCCGATGGCCCTGGCCCAGCTTTTCGGCGGGACCAAGATGATCCTGGGTAAGGGAGACGCCCTGGACGAGGAAGCGCGCGCGGCGGCGCGGCGTTGGCTCTCCGACATGAATGCGCTCCTCGGCGTGGTCTACTACGACGATGCGCCTGCGGCAACCGAGGAGGAGGATCCCCTGGCTGCGCAGGTCGAACCGCTCCTGGAGGAGCGCGCCGCCGCGCGCGCCGCCGGTAACTGGGACCGCGCCGATGCCATCAGGCAGGAGCTGTCCGCCCTGGGCGTCGAGATCAAGGATTCAAAGGATGGCACTACCTGGAAACGTACCACACAGATTTGAACCAACGATATGGGATACCCGACAACGCTACTGGACTACGGAGATCTTGACGGCGGCTTGGTTCGCATGATGGAGCGCTTCAGAGAGGAAGGCACCATGACCGGCGAACCCGAGGCAGACCAGTTCCTGATGGAGGATGCCAATGCCGCTTTACTAGGTATGCTCTACGATCAGCGGGTGCGTGCCGAATACGCCTTTACCGGTCCCATTCGCCTGAAAGAGCGCCTTGGGCACCTGGATATGGCCAAACTGGCTGCCATGGATCTGGATATGCTCCGGGAGCAGTTTGCCGAGAAACCGGCTGTCCATCGATTTACCAATGTGATGGCGGACCGCACGCATCAGATTGCAGGGATCCTGGTCGAGGAATACGAAGGCAACGCGGCCACCATGTGGAACGACGGCTGTGACTTCTCGACCATCCAGAAACGGCTCATGAAGCTGCCTGGCTTCGGGAAGATGAAAGCCCTGAAGATGCGATACGTCCTGCACTACTTCGGATACCGGGACTTCTCCGGGGATGCTGGCTGAGCAGGTCCTTGGCCTCTGCTCAGCGTCGCCAGAACGCAGGCACGAAAATGATGATGGCCGTAAATATTTCGAGGCGACCAGCCATCATCAGGAAGGACAGCACCCACTTGGCCGCATGGGGAATGTGGGCGTAGTTCTCCGTGGGCCCCAGAGTGCCAAAGGCCGGTCCCACGTTGCCTACGCTCGACAGCGTGGCGCCGAATGAGGTCAGCAGGTCCAAACCGAAAAAAGCCATGCACATGGTGCCCAGACCGATAAGGCCCAGGTAGAGGACAATAAAGGAAAGCACATTCTTCATAACCTCGGGCGGCACCACGCGTTCGCCCAACCGGATGGGCATGATGGCCTGGGGATGGATAAGCTGCTTGATCTCCTTGAACGAATTCTTGAACATCAGGACGTGCCGGATGACCTTGACGCCTCCGCCCGTCGAACCGGCCATCCCACCGATGTAAAAGCACAGGAATACCACGCCGATGGCCAGTGGAGGCCACACCTCGTAGTCGGCCGTACCGAATCCCGTGGTTGTAATGATGGCAGCCGCCTGGAACGCTCCATACCGGAGGGCTTCGGAGATGGAAGTGTACCCTGCAAAGGCAGCCTCGTCCAAGCGCGACGGCAACAGGGCCATCGTGGGTTGCCAGGTGCCGAGCGTGATCAGCGCGATGGCCGCGAACATGATCCCGCAGTACACCCTGAACTCGGTATCCTTGAAAACGGTAATAGCCTGCCCACGCAGCATCCGGAAATGTAGGGCAAAGTTGACCCCGGCCAGGAACATGAACGCCGTGATCACCCAGTCGACATAGGCTGAGTCGAAGTGTCCCACCGATCCGTTTTTGGTGGAAAAACCACCGGTTGCCATGGTGGCAAAGGCATGGTTGATGGCATCAAAACCGGACATGGCCGGCA
This sequence comes from Bacteroidota bacterium, assembly GCA_018623785.1. Taxonomy (GTDB): domain Bacteria; phylum Bacteroidota; class Rhodothermia; order Rhodothermales; family UBA10348; genus JAAZVD01. Next base: position 6,191 of record JAAZVD010000056.1, read on the forward strand.
GTAGCAGTACAACCTGCACCACCGTGATCCCCACATAAATGAGCCAGAGACGCTTGGCCGTCTCCTGCACGCGGGGCGTCAGTTTGTCGGCTGAGGGGCCAGGCACTTCAGCTTTGTAAAGCTGCATGCCGCCCACGCCCAATAGAGGCAGGATGGCCAGCGTCAGAACGATGATACCCATACCGCCCATCCAATGGGCCAGAGATCGCCAAAACAGGAATGCGTTCGGGATAGCTTCAATGTCCGGGTTACCCCCTCCTCCGAGAATCGTGGCTCCCGTCGTCGTAAAGGCCGACATGGTCTCGAAGAACGCATCTGTGTAGGACTCCACTACGCCTGCCAAAACGAAGGGGATAGCCCCTACCGCAGACAGGATGAACCAGGCCAGGGCAACGATGGCAAACCCCTCCCGGATTTGCAGTTCTGCCTCATCCCGCTCCCTCAGGACCCAGGCCAGCCCACCGAGGAGGATAGCACCGAGCGCCGTAACCCCGAAGGCCCACCAGCTCGGTTCGCCGTAATACAGGGCCACGGCCATGGGGAGGAGCAGCGCAACGCCCAAAAACAGCACCAGGATGCCGAGGGTGTAGGCTACTGCACGGATGTTGAGAACCATGGCCCTAGTGATCGAAAAGTTTTTCGGCCTGGGCAATCATCGCCGGCATGACGAAAATGTAGGCCCGGTCCCCCGGCTCAATGCGGGTCAGACCCGTTGCAATCTCGATCTCGTCGCCTTTCAGAACAGCGGCGATGAGCAAGCGCCCGGGCAGTTTCAGATTCATGAGGGAGTCACGCGTGATGGTGGCTTGGGGACGCGCCTCAATTTCGAGGATCTCCGCGTCCAACCCGTGCACGGTAGCCACGCTTTTTACGTGCTTACCCCTCAGGAAGCGCATGACCTCCCGGGAGACGGCCAGCTTCGTATTTACAGCCGCATCCAGACCGATGGACTGCGAGATCGGGATGTATCCACCGTTCGAAAGCAGGGCCACGGTCTTTCGAACTTCAAGATGCTTGGCCAGCAGGCACGTTACCAGATTGGACTCCTCGTCGGCGGTCACCGCCACGAAAGCATCCATGTCCGAGAGGCCTTCCTTGACCAGCAAATCGATATCGGACCCTTCTCCGTGGATGACCAAACAGTTTCCCAATGTCTCGGCCAGCGTAACGGCCCGATCCCGATTGGACTCGACCAGTTTCACCCGCTTGTTCTTCTCCTGACTGAGCTGCAGCGCCACCTTGGCCCCGATGTCCGTTCCACCCAGAATCATGATATTTTGCAGTCGACGGTCCGACTTGCCAAGCATCTCCAGCACCGGGGGAATGGTCTTGGGCCGTGCCAGGATGAAGACCTGATCGTTCTTGCGCAGCCGCTCGGAGCCACCCGGCAGAATGGTCCGGATACCGCGCGAAATGGCCATGACGCGGAATCGAAGGTCTGATCGCTCCATGACCAGATCCTGCAAGCTACGTCCGATGACAGGGCTGTCTGGATCCAGTCTCAAACCGACCAGATGCAGCCGGTCGTCTGCCAGCATGAGGACGTCCGTGGCCGAGGCACGTCGGATCAGACGCGTAACCTCGGCCGCAGCACTTTCCTCCGGGTGAATAATCAGATCGATGCCGAAATCCTGGGAATCCAGGACCGTATCCGTACTGGTCAATTCGTCCGAGCGGACACGGGCTATGGTGGTGTCTACGCCCAAGCGATCCCCCAGCATGCAAGCGATGATGTTGACTTCATCGATGGCCGTAACGGCTACCAGGATACGTGCATCCCGGATGCCAGCCCGTTCGAGAACCTTCGTGGACGTCCCGTTGCCGGTTACCGTCATGACATCCAACTTCTCATTGACATGCGCCAGAGCATCGGCGTCCGTATCGACTACAACAACGTCGTGCTCCGCCTGCGACAGCAGTTTGGCCACGTCAAATCCAACCACGCCTGCTCCAATGACAATAGCTCTCATGGGGTCTAATCAGCCTCTGTAGTGGCACGCCGGCTCGTAGCCGTCGGATGGTTCGGTACGGATTGCTTGCACGGATTTACA
>JAAZVD010000057.1 GCA_018623785.1 Bacteroidota bacterium
AACTGATCGTGTGTCGGATCAGGTAGCAGATCTCCAGCCAGTTGCTCGATGGTAAATTGATCGAATGGCATGTCCGCATTGAATGCCTCAATAAGCCAGTCCCGGTATCGCCAGATGGAGCGGGCCCGGTCCGCTTCGTAGCCTTTCGAATCGGCGTAGCGCGCCAGGTCCAGCCACAAGGCTGTCCAACGTTCACCAAACGCCGGATTGGCCAACAGGTCATCAACCAAGCCTTCGTAATCTTGAGTCGCGCAAAACGCATCAACTCGCTCCGGCGCCAAGGGCAATCCGATCAGATCCAGACTGACCCTTCGAGCTAGCACGCTACAGGAAGCCTCGTCGGCAGGCTCCAAGTTGGCATCCCGAAGACGCTCTTGCAGGAAGGCGTCTACAGGCGAGAAGGCACTTACGCTGGGTATGTCAGGGCGCGCCGGTACGACGTATGCCCAGTGACGCTTCCACTCAGCTCCCTGATCAATCCAACGGCGGATCAGTTCGATTTGGTTTTCGGTCAGGGGAACGCCCTCCTTGGGCATCCGCATAGCCGGATCGCCATGGGAAATCAGGCGCAACACACTGCTGGCGCCTGCATTGCCCGGTATGATAGCTGGTTCTCCGGATTCGCCGCCCAGAAGCGCCATATCCCGGAACTGCAGGTTCAAGCCCGCGCTGGTCTTTACGCCTCCGTGGCATGCCACACAGTTTTCATTGAGGATGGGCCGGATATCCGCATTGAAATCGACGTCTCCGGGACCACATCCCGCAATCACCGAGGCAAACAGTATGACAGGGAGCAATCGCATACGCAAGAATCGGGTGTGCACCAACAAATAGTCAAGCAGGCGCATTACAATCCGTTTTGCTATTCTGGCCGGAACGAGCACGCACACATCCCCCAATCGCCTTGATCATGAACCGACGTCAGTTCGTATCCACATCGGCCCGCACGGCTGCAGGCCTGGCGATCCTGCCTGCAGCCCCCGCTGTTATCATCAAGCGCGCCTTGTCTGACCAGATTATCGGCCATGGGGACTTCCGGTACCGTGTTGATCTCGAATGGGGTAATCTGGACCCGATGGCCCATCCCGTCAAGAACTGCCACGAAATGGTTCAGGACCGCTCAGGGCGGCTGATCATGATCACGGACGAGACGAAAAACAACATCCTTATCTACGACCGAAGCGGAAAGCTGCTGGACGCGTGGGGAACGTCCTTCCCCTACGGACATGGTCTGACGCTCTCGGACGAAGGCGATGCCGAGTATCTATGGATCTGCGACAACGGCTTTGACGGCAACGCGCAAGTGGTCAAGACCACACTGGACGGCCAGGAAGTCATGCGTCTGTCCTCGCCCAAGGACATCGGGTTGTACGGGGAGGACGATAATTTTTACCCAACGGAAACGGCCGTGGCCCCCAACGGGGATGTGTACGTAGCCGATGGATATGGCTCTCAGTGGATTCTGCAGTATGCTTCCGACGGTGCGTTCATCCGGAAATTCGGAGGGCGCGGGGATGGCGATGCGGAGTTCTCTACGGCTCACGGAGTCTGTATCGACACCCGCGGGAAGGGGGATCCAACGCTGATTTGTACGTCGCGGGGTCATAATGCCTTCAAGCGCTTCTCGCTCGAAGGCGATTATCTAGAAACCATCTTCCTGCCGGGTGCCTTTGTATGCCGGGCCGTCGTGGACGATGAAATGCTGTATTCGGGGGTGTGCTGGTCCCGACTGCGCTACCTGAACCAGACGCCGGACTCCGGTTTCGTAACCATCCTGGACTCCCAAGGAAGGGTCTTATCAAACCCCGGAGGAACGGAGCCTACGTACCGGGATGGCGTTCTGCAGTTGATGCTGCAGCAGGAACCGATCTTCAATCATTGCCACGACGTGTGCGTGGACCAGGATAAGAACCTTTATGTCTGTCAGTGGAACGCCAATCAAACGTATCCCATTCGCCTCGAACGTGTGTAGCGCGATCCTGTTGGCGGTGTTGATCGGGTGCGGACCAGAGAAGGCCGACCAGTCGCCCCCGGTGTTGATTGCGGGCACGGTTGAATGGGGCACAGAAGGCGGGATGTTCTTCCGTTCGTGCGGAAGCGATGTCCTGACAGCCATGCATGATCCCGGGAATCATCTTGATGGCGTTAACTCTTTTGCATCGGTTTTTGCTACACAGAGTGATGTAGGCTGGATCGTGACCGGCGTGAACTACGTGCCTGTGGAAGGATTCGACTGCGTCTTCGACTGGGACGGGACCCTCTGGCGGGCCGCCGGAAATGAGCCGTTCTGGTCGGCCAGTCTGGAAGAGGATGGCCTGTCGGTCCGGACACCGTCAAAGATCCGGACCTCTTCGGTAATGGTCGATGGTCTTTCATTCATCTCGGTCCAGGACAGCCTGGAGCTCTACTTGACTCCCGGAGTCTGCCAGGACACGATGGCGGACACCCGATACGGATTTACGGCCCGGATGGTGATGGATGGTAGGACGATGTCCGGTTGCGCATTCAAGGGTATGGCCGAGCAGCCGATCAAGCCATGAGAGACCCCCTAGAATACACATTCACCTGTCCCTACTGCTGGGAAGAGATCAGCATGATTCTGGAGCCACGCCCGGAAGAGCAAGTCTATGTAGAGGACTGCGAAGTGTGCTGCCGACCCATCGAAGTGCGATTCCAGGGCGATGTCGACGGTCTCGCGGCTTTCGAAGCCGATTCCATCGAACAGTAGTTTCCGATCAGGCAATCAGCCCCTTAACTACCTTGCCGTGGACATCTGTCAGGCGAAAGCGACGGCCCTGATGCAGGAAGTTCAGGCGCTCGTGGTCAAAACCCAGCAGGTGCAAGAGTGTGGCTTGGAAATCGTGCACGTGGACGGGGTCCCGGACAATGTTGTATCCGAAGTCGTCGGTTTCTCCGAACACGGTACCCTTGTTGATGCCGCCGCCGGCCACCCAGACCGAAAAGCATCGCGGGTGATGATCGCGGCCGTAGTTGTCCTTTGTCAGTTTGCCCTGTGAATAACTGGTTCGCCCGAATTCCCCGCCCCATATGACGAGCGTATCGTCGAGTAGACCGCGGCGCTTGAGATCCTTGATAAGCGCCGCTGAGGGCTGATCGGTGTCTTTGGCCATCAAGGCGATATCCTTGGGCAGATTGCCATGTTGATCCCAGCCCTGGTGGTAGAGCTGGATGAAGCGGACATCGCGTTCGGCCAGACGCCGTGCCAGTAAGCAATTAGCCGCAAACGTGCCTGGCTTCCGAGCGGCTTCCCCGTACAGCGCGAACACCTCATCGGGTTCGTCGGAAAGATCCATGGCCTCCGGCACGGATGTTTGCATCCGATAAGCCATCTCGTACTGCGCAATCCGGGAGTCGATTTCCGGATCCATGACCCGCTCGTGCTCGGCCCGGTACATCTGCTTCAATGCATCGAGCATGTGCCTGCGGGACGTGCGGGACAGACCATCTGGATCGTTCAGGTAGAGCACCGGATCGGCACCACCCCGGAATTGCACGCCTTGGTGCAACGATGGCAGAAAGCCGCTGCCCCAGAGGCGGGAGTATAGTGGTTGGTCGCCCTCCCGGCTGCGGGAGAGGAGGACGGTAAAGGTAGGCAGGTTGTCGTTGAGCGAGCCCAGCCCGTAGCTCATCCAGGATCCGAAGGACGGGCGTCCTGTCTGCTGCGAGCCTGTCTGGAAAAAGGTGATGGCCGGGTCGTGATTGATGGCCTCGGTGTGCATGGACCGTATGACGCAGATGTCATCCGCAATCGAGGCCGTGTGGGGAATCAGATCCGAGAACCAGGCGCCGGACTGGCCGGCCTGCTTGAAATCAAACTGCGAACCGGCCATGGGCAGCGCTGTCTGAAATGCCGACATACCCGTCAGCCGCTGGCCGCCGCGAACGCTCTCGGGCAGTTGTTGTCCGTTCAGCTCTCGCAAGGTGGGCTTGTAGTCCAGCAGTTCAAGATGGGAAGGACCACCGCTCTGGAACAGGTAAATGACCCGTTTGGCCTTGGGCGCAAAATGCGGGCCTTCGGGTCCCTTATCGGGGGAAGGTGCACCGAACGCATCAAGAATGCCCATGGGATTGATGAGCGAAGCAAGGGCAGCACCGCCGAATCCACATGCTGAGCGCGACAGAAAGTGGCGTCGTGTGGAGAGGTACTTGATATCGTCAAGATCGCTCATGGCATTAGCGCAGGTACAGCGCGGCGTCGTGATTCATGATGGTTGAGGCCACCGTGGTGAGAGAGGCAATCTCTGCGGCGGGGAGGGTCGTATCCCTGGCATACTCCCCCGTCTGAAGGAGCCGATGCGCATCGGCCCGCGCCGATCGGAAGTGCGCCCTCTGCGAGCCCAGCAAACCGACTAGTGCATCCAGCTCCTCTTGCTGCGGATCCCGGCTGACCAGTGCCCGGAAGGCAAAAGCAATGCGTTCTTCATCGGTCGACCCACCTTCCCGCACCATGCGCTCGGCCAGGATCCTGGAAGCCTCCACGTACTGCGGATCGTTCATCAGGACCAAGGCTTGTAGCGGCGTGGAGGTGCTCTGTCGCTGCGCAATGCACACATTACGCTCGGAGGCATCGAAAATCATCATGGACGGGGGCGGCGTGGTCCGCTTCCAAATGGTGTACAGGCTACGCCGGTACAGCTTGTTTCCCTCGTCCTGGATGTACTTGGTGCCGTTGCGTGTGGCCTGCTCCTTCCACAAACCGGCAGGTTGGTAGGGATGGACAGGCGGACCACCGAGATCCTCCACCAGGAGGCCGCTCGCTGCCAAGGCATGATCGCGCATCATCTCAGCGCTCAACCTCCGTGCCGGTCCGCGAGCCAGCAATAGATTTTCCGGATCGCGCTCCTGAACCGCAGGCGGTACTACGGAGGATTGGCGATAGGTAGCGCTTAGCACCAAGCGACGCAGCATGGCTTTCGTATCCCAACCGGACTCGCGGTATTCGATGGCCAGCCAGTCGAGCAATTCGGGATGGGTAGGCAGGGCGCCCTGTGAGCCCATATTGTCCGACGTGGCTACGATACCCCGGCCGAATACGTGTTGCCACAACCGGTTGACTGCCACCCGTGCGGTCAATGGATTCTCGTCCAGAAAAAGCCACTGCGCCAGGCCAAGCCGGTTTTTTGGAAGGTCCTCCGGAAAGGGCAGAACGGCATCCGGGGTGGCCCGCTCTACCTTTTGACGGGGTGCATCATACTGACCTCGGTAAAGCACATGCGTAGAGCGGGGCTCAGCCATTTCCCGCATTACCATGACTTCAGGGGCGTGGGTCAGGATGCTGTCCTCGCGTGCTCGCCATCGTCTCAATTCCGCAGCAATACCTTGCCATGCTGCGGAACGCGTTGTCACGACATAGTCCCGCCATTCATTATTACCCGGGTCCTGATCCGCCAGCGTGCGCAGTTCGGGGAGCGACAGTCGACGAGAAAACACCATCCAGTCGTCGAAGGTCACTTTATCCAGCATTCGCTGGTTGTTGTCCGTAAAGCCCAGGCGCAGGTCCCCCGGTCCCGCCCAGTTGGTTGAGTCTCCCGTAAAAGGGTCAATAGTAATGCGCGTACTCTGCTTCAGATTGTCCGTAATGACGCGGGAGGGCAGCACCTTTCCGTCGAGAACAATATCCATGCCCGTGGCCCGACTCGATCCATCGTAGCGGAAGGCCAGGTGATGCCATTCGCCAGGGGACACCGGCTCTTCCGATCGGATGCGGATTTCGTTGTCTGGTCCGACGTGAACAACCCGGGCCGTGATGGTGTGGTCTGGATTCAGGTAGGTCATGTACCCCCGATCGCCATCCATCAAACCACTCGTCTTGGCAATCAGGGGACCCCACGTGTCCGGATCCTCAATCCGGAACCATGCACTGACCGTAAAGGGATCGAAACGCTCAAAGTGATGCCGTTTGTTGCCGGCATCCAGCCAGCCGTCTCCAACGAGCGTCATGGCCTTTCCACCGTTGACACCGTCCACAATCTCGGGAAGCCGTTCCCGGTCGCCCCAGAAGTAGGCTGCGCTGTCGGGTTGGACGCGGTCTTCGAGCGTGAGTAGATTGTCTTTCTCGACAAATCCCTCAATGGGGTAGTGCGCCTTCATGCCCTGTATGGTCACTTCACTGCCGGTGGGCACGCTTGAGGCATCATCATCCCAGCGCGGATTCGCGATGGCTGCCTCGGCTTCGAGCTCAGCAATTTTTGTGCGTATTTGGGCCAGTTCCTCATCTTCTACCGTCGTGGTCAGGATGACTGTCGGGCTGGCCTCGCCGGCATAGGGGATATTGCCGATCTCATTGTTGGAGTTGAAGAACGAGTACACCTCGTAGTACTCTTCCTGGGATACGGGATCGTAGCGGTGGTCGTGGCATCGGCCACATTCCATGGTCAGGCCGAGAAAGGCCTTTCCGAAGGTATCCGTCCGGTTGGCCACGTAGTCCGTGCGGTACTCCTCAAGGACGATGCCGCCCTCCTGACTCTGCAGATGATTACGATTGAATCCCGTGGCCAGGATCTGATCCCGGGTTGGATTCTCCAGCAGGTCACCGGCCAATTGCTCCGTGACAAATTCGTCGTAAGGACGGTTTTCATTGAACGAACGAATGACCCAGTCCCGCCAGGGCCACATGTTGCGCCACCCATCATCCTGGTAGCCGTGGCTATCGGCGTAACGGGCCAGGTCCAGCCAGGCCGCAGCCAGGTGTTCACCGTAACGATCCGAGGCCAGCAGTCGATCTACGACGCGCTCATAGGCACCGCTGCGTGCGTCATTCAAAAAAGAGGAAATCTCCGTGACGGTGGGAGGCAATCCGGTCAGGTCGAAAGTAACTCGACGCAGCCAGGACTCCCGGGAGGTTTCCTCGGCCGGCGTCATGCCTTCCCGCTCCAGCCGAGCCAGTACGAACTGATCAAGCCGGTCCCGTGGCCAATCGGATTGCTGCACGGGAGGAACCGATGGACGCTGGGGCGGGGAAAAGGCCCAGTGTTCTTCGAAATCCGCGCCCTGCTCCACCCATCGGATCAAAACAGCTTTTTCCTCATCCGAAAGCGACAGATTCGATGCCGGCGGCGGCATCCGGTAGGTGTCTTCCTCGGACAGAATGCGATGCACAAGTTCGCTGCGCTCGGGACTTCCGGCACGGACAGCCCGGCTTCGTGGGCTGCTCGTCAGCGCCGTACGCAGCCCTTCTTCGGTATCAAAGCGCAGATTCGTCACCCGGCCCTCCGCATCCGGCCCGTGACAAGAGAAGCACCGGTCAGACAAAATGGGCCGCACATCCAGGCTGAAGCTTATGCGATCAGGGATCCGTTCGGACGCGTTCTGGACGTGTGGCGGAATTTCGACAGAGCATCCAGCCAGCATAATTGTCAGCAGGACGGGGGCAATATGTCGACGACGAAGCGGCATAAGAATGACGATGCCCTACGATAACAACATCACCACCGGCAACGCAATGGCTCCGCCACCAATCGGGGTGCACCGATCGTACCTATTCCACGAATAGGCCGTTCAGCCGTCGTTTGTGGATAACTGTTTCGTTAAGGTCGTGTTCATTCCTTTATAAAAGGCGAATCAGCCCTTATCCTCTCCTTTCTGCCCCCTGCCTCGATAGCAAAAGGAGGCAGAGACGTCTCCTCCTCTCGAAGAACCCTGCGCTCATTCATGTTGCCACGGTTGCAACACATTATACTGCTCCTTGTCATGATGCTCGTCGTTACGGTGCAGGTGCAGGCGCAAGCACTATACGAGGAGTCTGTGGTAGACGTGGGCAACGTTGGCGTCACGGTTACCAACGCAGGATTCTTTGGCAAGGCGAATGTGCGCAATAATCCCACGGGGCCGCCCTCGTTCGAGTATCCCCTGAACTCAGGCATCGAACACCTTTTTGAGTCAGGCTTGTGGGTTGGTGCCGTGCGCTCGGATGGCATCGTAACGGTTCGGACGGCAGCTGTCACGGCTGGAGGCGGGTACTCCCCCGGGTCGTCCGGCTACGAGGTGGCCCAGGCATCATCGATTTTCAGCCGGTCCACCCTGCCATCCTCGGATGCGTTTACCCGGCAGGCTGTGAGTCATCTTGATCTGGTATCAGCCTTTGAGGATACGTCGGCTGTGCTGCCCGGCACGTCGTTGCCGATGCCCAATCCTGGGGGGCGATTGGGGATGACGGTAAAC
>JAAZVD010000058.1 GCA_018623785.1 Bacteroidota bacterium
GAGGTGGCCAAGCGCGTGTTCGAACCTTTGTTTTCCACCAAGGGCGAATCCGGCAACGGTATGGGGCTTTCCGTTGCCGCCGGAACGATGCGGGAGCACGGTGGCAGTATAGCCGTGCACTCCGAAGAAGGCTCAGGCACCCGCTTTACGCTCCGGTTTCCCGTAAAGCGAGAGACCTTTCCGACAAGCGCTGCGCAAACGGGAACGAGCGAACATTCAGGGAGCCTGTCTCCCCGGACTATTCTGGTCGTAGATGACGAGAACATGGTGCGCACCGTCATCACTCGCCTTCTGACAATTCGAGGTCATGACGTAATAGCCGTCGGATCCGCGCACGAAGCACTCGATATTCTGGATACGCGGGACTGGGATCTGGTGCTCACGGATCAAGGCATGCCGGGTATGACAGGACGGGCGCTCGCCCATCAGATTCATAAACGCTGTCCGGCACTACCGATCCTTCTCTTGACCGGGGATACAGACATTGATGTCAATCCCTCTGAAATCAGCCGGGTACTGACAAAGCCGTTCAAGCTGGCCAATGTAGAGGCCGTCATCGCCGACCTGACCTGACGTATCAGCCGGGTTTGACGGCCGTTCAGGACACAATGGCAGGGAATGGGTCAGCCTGCGGTTTGGCGTGGTTTTTGGTGCAGAGTGGTCGTGTCAGGAATCATGCCTAGCAAACCAGCCTTTCAGCCACGGCCCATGCAACAAGATCTCGTACTCTTGCTCGACGACGACCTGGAACAGAGTATTCCGCTTCCAACGGCGGATGAGGAAAAGGAGATGAGTCGATCCGATGTTCCGGATACGCTCCCGATCCTGACCCTGCGCAATACCGTGCTGTTCCCCGGTGTGGTCCTCCCCATTACGGTGGGCAGGGACACGTCGCTGAAGCTGGTTAAAGATGCCTTCGGGGATGATCGCATGATCGGGGTGGTAGCTCAGCGCAGTGCAGACACGGAGGACCCTGCTCCCGAGGACCTCTACGAATATGGTACCGTTGCCAGCATCCTGAAACTCATCAAGATGCCAGATGGCAGCAAGTCCATCGTTATCCAGGGCAAACGGCGTTTTCGAGTCTCGGAGTATGTTGAGACGGAGCCCTATTTCACAGCCAGAGTGGTCCCGGTCGTAGAGGACATGGGCAATGAGGACATCGAGGTACAGGCGCGAATCCGCTCCATCAAGGAGTTGGCTATCCAGATCGTCAATCTGTCGCCAAACCTTCCCAGCGAAGCAGCCTATGCCATCCAGAACATAGACTCCCCCACATTCCTGATTCACTTCATTGCCTCCAATCTGCAGATTGAGGTCGAGGATAAACAGGAGTTACTGGAAACCCTGCCGCTCATCGACAGGGCTGAGCTGGTCATGGAGCATTTAAACCAGGAACTGCAGGTATTGCAGCTCTCCGAGGAGATTCGCTCCCGGGTAAAAACGGATGTTGATCAGCAGCAACGTGAATACCTGCTCCGTCAGCAACTCAAGGCCATTCAGGATGAACTGGGCGAATCAGAGGGAAATGCGGGGGACGTGCGTGAACTGCGCGAGAAAGCAGAGAAAAAGACACTGCCTGATCACGTAAAGGATATTCTGGAGAAAGAACTCGACAAACTGGCTCGCTCTAACCCAGCTTCACCTGATTACGCGGTCACGCGAAACTATGTAGACTGGATCCTCGACATTCCTTGGCTGGACTATTCCAAGGATATGCTGGACATCAAGAAGGCAGGCACCATTCTGAATGAAGATCATTACGGACTGGAGTCGGTCAAACAGCGCATTCTGGAATACCTGGCCGTTCTGAAGTTGAAGGGCGACATGAAGGCGCCCATTCTGTGCTTCCACGGTCCTCCCGGGGTAGGCAAGACCAGCCTCGGTAAGAGCATCGCCCGGGCGCTCGGTCGGGAGTTTGTACGCATGTCGCTGGGCGGTGTACGAGATGAAGCCGAAATCAGGGGCCATCGCCGTACATACGTTGGCGCGCTGCCTGGGCGCATCATCCAGGGGATGAAAAAGGCCGGTACTGCCAACCCCGTGTTCATGCTCGATGAGGTGGACAAACTGGGCTCGGACTTCCGTGGCGATCCCTCATCCGCGCTTCTCGAAGTGCTGGATCCCGAGCAGAACAATGCTTTCAATGACCACTACTTGGAGGCCGATTACGACCTTTCGAATGTCCTCTTCATTGCTACGGCCAATTACCTCGAGCGTATCCCGGCTCCCCTGCTGGACAGAATGGAGATGATCGAGATCAACGGCTACACGCAGGAGGAAAAACTGGCCATCGCACAGCAATACCTGGTCCCTCGACAGATTGAACGTAACGGGCTGACCTCTGACCAGTTCAGCTTAACCAAACCGGCACTTGAGTTGGTCATCGATGGCTACACCCGCGAATCCGGTGTACGACAACTGGAGCGAACCATCGGTTCTGTAGCGCGCGGCGTTGCCAAGAAAGTAGCCATGGGGGAATCTGGTGGAGAGAAGGTAACAGATCAGGAGATCGAGTCTTATCTCAAGGCGCGCAGGTACTTCTCTGATGTAGCCGAGCGTACTGCCGTTCCCGGTGTGGCCACAGGTCTGGCCTGGACACCAGTAGGCGGCGATATTCTCTTCATTGAAGCGTCCGTATCCCGTGGCAGCGGTCGAATGATCCTGACGGGGCAATTGGGCGACGTCATGAAGGAGTCGGCGCAAGCGGCCTTAGCCTATGTCAAAGCCAACGCCGAAAGCTGGGATATCCCTGCCGACGCGTTCCGGTACTGGGACTTACACATTCACGTACCAGCAGGTGCTATCCCGAAAGATGGGCCGTCGGCGGGTGTCGCCATGCTCAGTGCCCTGATTTCCATCTTCACCCAGCGCAAAGTGAAACACAACATTGCCATGACGGGCGAGATTACGCTTCGCGGTATGGTGTTGCCCGTAGGTGGAATCAAGGAGAAGGTATTGGCTGCCAAGCGGGCCGGCATCAAGCATGTCATCCTCCCTGAGAAAAACAGGAAGGATGTCGACGAGATCAAGGCCTCCTCCCTCAAAGGCTTGAAGGTGTCCTTTGTCAAGCGAATGGACGACGTTGTTGAGCAGGTTCTGCTCAAGACGCAGGTAAACAACCCAGCGACATTCTTCGTCATTCCGGAGAAAGAGAAACACGCACGGGGATTCGCGACTGGATCTGTTCAGGCCACGGCCTGAGGGCTGTCGTAGACACAGCCAGACAGTGCCACAGGGAGCTCAGCGGGAGTCCTCATCGATGACCTTAGCATCCTCAATGCCGTCGTCAAGTGCTTTCCTGAATGCCTTTTCCGCGTCGGTCCAGATCGTCCCGATGGTATCCACTGCAACCTCTACCAGCGCGCCCAAGGACTTGACGGCACTGCCCGCAATGAAGACGGCCTTTCCAACGGAATTCAATCGGTTGAACTCCACGAGTCGATTGTCGGGATCAGACATGTTCTTCCACCTCCGTCGTGACAGGATGCCTTTCTGAGGCCATTATGGGCTCCAGCCGCGTGCTGCGTGCTGCGTGCTGCGTGCTGCGTGCTGCGTGCTGCGTGCTGCGTGCTGCGTGAACGATATCCCATGTAACGCAGTCGTGATCCTGAGGTTACAACGCCTCCAGCCCGATGGGCTGCATGCCCCAGCGCTACAAATAGATAGCGGGCGGGCGGCCCCAAGGCCGCCCGCCCGCATCGGACGTCTGTAAAGACGAATCGGTTATTCCGCAGCCAGTGCCGCCTGTGCCGCAGCCAGACGCGCAATCGGTACACGGAAGGGCGAGCAAGACACGTAGTCCATGCCCACTTCGAAGCAGAAGTGCACCGAACGCGGGTCGCCACCGTGCTCGCCACAGATACCTACTTTCAGACCCTCACGGGCAGACCGTCCCCGCTCCGTTCCAATCTGTACCAGCTGGCCAACGCCGCCAATATCGAGCGACTGGAAAGGATCCTCGGGAAGGATCTTACGACCGACATACTCCGGCAGGAAGACGCCGGCGTCATCGCGCGAATACCCGAAGGTCATCTGTGTCAGGTCGTTGGTACCGAACGAGAAGAATTCGGCTTCCTTCGCAATCTGATCGGCGGTCAGCGCTGCGCGCGGAATCTCGATCATGGTTCCAATCAGGAAGTCCACCCTGGCGCTCTTCTCGGCAAAGACCGTCTCGGCCGTAGCGGCGATGATGGCTTTCTGGTTAGCAAACTCTTCAACCGTACCGATGAGCGGTACCATGATCTCGGGGTAGACTGCTACGCCTTCCTCGGAAAGCTCAACAGCAGCCTCGATGATGGCACGCGTCTGCATCTCCGTGATCTCGGGATACGTAATGCCCAGACGGCAGCCGCGATGACCGAGCATCGGGTTGAACTCGGACAGGGCGTCCACCTTGGCTTTGACCACATCCAGGGAAACCCCCATCTTGTCGGCCATCTCCTTCATGTCCGCTTCCCCATGGGGGAGAAACTCATGAAGCGGCGGATCCAGCAGACGCACCGTTACCGGTTTACCGGCCATCGCCTTGAAAATGCCCAGGAAGTCTTCCTTCTGGTACGGCAGCAGTTTGGCCAGTGCGTTTCGGCGGGCTGCCTCGTCAGAAGCCAAGATCATTTCGCGGACGCTGTCAATGCGATCGCCCTCGAAGAACATGTGCTCCGTACGACACAGACCGATACCTTCAGCTCCGAACTCAATAGCTTTGGCCGCATCGGCAGGAGCGTCGGCGTTTGTGCGGACCTTCATAGTGCGGTACTTGTCGACCCACGTCATGAACGTTCCGAAGTCACCGGTCAGCTCGGGAGCCACGAGGCTCTGTGCGCCCGTGATGACTTCACCGGTAGTACCGTTGATGGAGATCCAGTCGCCATCGTTGACCGTCGTACCGTTTGCGGTGAATTTGCCGCTCTTGTAGTCGATGACGACATCGCCGCAACCGGCCACACACGGCTTGCCCCACCCACGAGCCACAACAGCAGCGTGAGAGGTCATGCCACCGCGGCTGGTCAAGATGCCTTCAGCGGCGTTCATCCCACCCACATCTTCCGGGCTGGTCTCGATACGGACCAGGATGACCTTCTCGCCGGCAGCGTGCCGGGCTTCCGCCTCATCGGCCGAGAACACCACCTTACCAACGGCCGCCCCCGGAGAAGCAGGCAGGCCAGTGGCAATGACATCATCCTTGTAGGCTTCCGCATCTTCGAACCCGGGATGCAACAGCTGGTCCAGATGACCGGGCTCAACCATATCACGGACCGCTTCTTTAGACGAAATCAGCCCCTCCTGAACCATGTCCACAGCAATCTTGACGGCTGCTGCGCCCGTACGCTTACCGTTACGGGTCTGCAGGATGAACAGGTTTCCGTCCTGGACGGTGAACTCGATGTCCTGCATGTTGTGGTAATGCTTTTCGAGCTGCTCGGTTACTTCCACCAACCGCTCGTAGGCAGGAGGAAATTCAGCCGCCATCTGGGAGATGTCCTCTGGCGTGCGGATACCAGCCACAACGTCCTCTCCCTGGGCATTGACCAGGAACTCACCATAGAGTTTGTTCTCGCCCGTGGATGGGTTGCGGGTAAAGAGAACGCCTGTACCACTGCCATCGCCCATGTTACCGAACACCATGGCCTGAACGTTTACAGCCGTACCGATCAGACCAGTGATTTTATTGATGGTGCGGTACTTGAGCGCACGATCACTGTCCCAGGAGCCGAAAACGGCGTTGATCGAGAGCTTGAGTTGCTCGTAGGGATCCTCAGGGAACATGTCGCCCGTGTGCTGGCGGTAGATAGCCTTATAGCGATCCACGAGAACCTTTAGATCGTCTGCCGACAGGTCCACATCGTTTTCTACGCCACGCTCTTTCTTGAGGGCTTCAATAGCCTCTTCAAAATGCTCATGGTGCACACCCATAACGACGTCGCCGAACATGTCGATGAAGCGACGATATGCATCATAGGCGAACCGCTCGTTACCGCTTTTACGGGCCAGTCCTTCCACGGCGGCGTCATTCAAGCCCAAGTTAAGGACGGTATCCATCATGCCCGGCATGGAGACCGCGGCTCCGGATCGCACCGAAACCAGCAGCGGATTCTCGGCATCGCCGAAACCGGCACCCATCTGGGACGCAATGTGGTCAATGCCATCACGAACCTGGTTGTCGAGATTTTGCGGCCATTCTCCACCGTGCTCGCTGTAGTATTTGCAGCTGTCTGTGGTGATGGTGAAACCAGGAGGCACAGGCAGCCCGAAAGAGCACATTTCGGACAGGTTGGCGCCCTTACCGCCCAGGTGGGCCTTCATGGACTTGTCGCCTTCGGAGATCCCGTCGCCGAACTTATAGACCAGTTTCGTCAGATTATCTGCCATTTCGTGTAATTGATCCGTTATAGGGAATACTGATGGTACCGCTGCGTCGTCCTGAACATCGAAGACATCGTATCGATAGACCGTCTGCCTGTTTTGCGCACGATTTTTTGCTCACGGCGAATCCGGATGAATATACGGAGCATCATCTCGCTGCCCCTGCCCCACGTTCTAAGAAATCATTAAACACTGGTAGCGCTTCCGAAGGGGCACGGAACGCAGCGCCGTGCGAGGCGTGAGAGAGGTCCGAATTCATTCTGTCCGGCTCGCCGAGTGCTTCTCGGCCCCCATTGGTCTGCTCTGAGCAGCCCACTTCAATCCCGTTTCCATGAAGCGACTCGTCGTCGTCGAATCCCCGACCAAGGCTCGTACCATCCGCAAATTCCTCCCCGACAGCTATGTCGTGGAGGCCAGCATGGGGCACGTCCGGGACCTCCCTCCCTCTGCCTCGCAGATTCCGGAGAAATACAAGAAGCAGAAGTGGTCACGGCTCGGTGTCAATGTGGATGAGGATTATTCACCGCTCTACATCGTGCCCTCGGACAAGAAGAAGGTCGTTTCCCAACTCAAGTCGGCGCTCAAGGAAGCCGATGAACTTTATATCGCCACGGACGAGGACCGCGAGGGCGAATCCATCGGTTGGCACCTGCTGGAAGTGCTCTCTCCCAAGGTTCCGGTTCGCAGGATGGTATTTCATGAGATTACGAAGCCTGCCATCCTCGAGGCCCTGGAGAATACTCGGGACATGGATGAGCATCTGGTTGAAGCGCAGGAGACGCGTCGCGTCCTGGACCGGTTGGTGGGATATTCAATCTCCCCGCTGCTCTGGAAGAAAATTGCACCCCGTCTGTCTGCTGGACGGGTACAGAGTGTTGCCGTACGCATTCTGGTGCAGCGCGAGAGAGAGCGTATCCTGTTCATTCCGGCGGAGTATTGGGACCTCAAGGCAGGCCTTGCAACCCAGGGAACCCCCTTTGAAGCGGTCATGACCCACACCGCGGGTCTTCGCTTGGCCGCCGGTAGGGATTTCGATGATAACACAGGCCGATTGGCC
This sequence comes from Bacteroidota bacterium, assembly GCA_018623785.1. Lineage (GTDB taxonomy): Bacteria > Bacteroidota > Rhodothermia > Rhodothermales > UBA10348 > JAAZVD01. The sequence continues at coordinate 7,424 of JAAZVD010000058.1, forward strand.
GAGGGAACGGTGGATGGCAAGGACGTCATTGTTCTCAAAGAGGACCGTGCCCGCAAACTCGAATCAGAGCTGAGCAAAAGCCCATGGACAGTGACCGAGGTGCAGCACCGGACCACGAGCCGTAAGCCTGCGGCACCGTTCATCACGTCCACGCTGCAGCAGGAATCCAGCCGCAAGCTGCGCCTTTCCGCACGAGACACCATGCGGGTGGCTCAGAAACTGTACGAACAGGGCTATATCACCTACATGCGTACGGATTCAACCACTCTGTCCAAAGAAGCCGTTTCCGCAGCTCGGGCAGCGGTCTCGAAACGGTATGGCGACGAATTCCTGAGTGATGGCCCCCGCGCGTTTGCCGGCAAGGTCCGGAATGCGCAGGAAGCCCACGAAGCCATCCGGCCCTCCGGTACGGAAATGCGAACGGCCGAAGAGTTGCGGCTCTCCGGTAATGAGGCTGCACTCTACGATATGATCTGGAAGCGTACCATGGCCTCCCAGATGGCTGATGCCAGCATCCGCCGCACTACCGTCCGAATCCAGGCTGGCAATGGCAACGATGAGTCTGTTTTCCGGGCCAGTGGGCAGACGATAGAGTTTGCCGGCTTCATGCGAGCCTATGTGGAAGGTTCGGATGATCCCGACGCAGCTCTCGACAACACTGAGAATCCGCTGCCATCCCTGAGCGAAGGTGATGTTCTGGATTTGATGGCATTGGAAGCATCGGGCCATGCAACGAAGC
>JAAZVD010000059.1 GCA_018623785.1 Bacteroidota bacterium
AGAGATGAGCCCAGTTCGGACCGAGGGAGCCATCCGGGAAGTTGTAGGTGTCTGGGCCGATGATCTGACCGAGTGTGATGTTCAGATTGTTCCAGCTGCTCATGACGAGCTCGGTAATGCCGTTGCCGTCCAGGTCGGCAGGTACCATGCCGTATGGCGATCCACCACCGCGGTTGACTGGATCCACGTCGTAGCTACTACGAGAGGTGAGATGCGCCTCAATATTCCAGGTCTCGAATCCGGAACCGATGTCACCGGTGACCGAAACAATGTGCCATGCATCGTGGACGCCGGAGCGGCCGTTGACACCGAAGAAAAGCTCCTGAGAGCCATCATTATCGATGTCTTCAGCGATCATCTGCTCAGGGTAGTTACGGTCAGGAGCGTTTGGCATCTGGTAGATGGTCGTCGGCGCCATACCGTAGTCGTTGTCCGCACCGGTATGCTCAAAGACGTAAATACCCTGTGGGTAGTCAGGGTTATCAAACTTCTCATTCGTGTCGCAATGCTCCCCAGAACTGGTGAAGCCCTTACAACCGGACATGAAGATGATTTCGCCAAAGCCGTCGCCGTCCAGGTCGCCTCCAGTGATAGCACGCTGGTTGGTGGTCAGCTTGGTGTCATCAAGCCATGGGGTGGAGTAGACGTGCTCCCATGTATCTTTGCCTGCCACTTCCAGTACGTGGACGCGGCCACCACCGGTGTAGTCCGAGACAAGGACTTCCATCATCCCGTCGCCATCAAGGTCAAAAGGACCGGCAACGGTACGGACACCAGAGTGATCTACGGGGTAGGGTGCTTGGGGATCAGCGGATCGTTCGACATTGAACGAAAAATCCGTGCTTTGACCGACAGCGCTTCCAACGAAGACAAAAGCAGCCAGCATCAAAAGACTTGTAACTCTGCGCATGGGGCCTCCAAATAGGGTGTGTTTTGATCGAGTAGGTCGGATATTGTGCTCGTGGGGCGAGTCCGTGTTTTCTGACCTGAAAACGATTGAAATGGAATACTATTAAACACGAACTAGCCTGTCAACCTTGTTTCAGAAAAGGATATCGATTGTGATACGTTGTATACCGAGTGCTGGACACCAGCATGGGGCCTCGATGGCTACAGTGATTTCCCTAATGTTTTTTTGGGTCCTGTGGCATTTCCCAGCCACTGCCCAAACGCCCAAGCATGAGATGCGCGGCGTATGGGTTACCACGGTATACAATCTGGATTGGCCCTTGTCCTCGGACCGCGAAGCGCCCCCATCTGTTCAGCGGGCTTCCATGGCCCACCTCTTTGATGAGTTGGCGCGCAGCGGGATGAATACGGTCTTTTTCCAGGTACGGTCAGAATCAGACGCGATGTACGATTCGCCCCTGGAGCCCTGGTCGCGATTTCTGACGGGAACACAAGGACAAGCCCCTGATCCGCTCTGGGATCCGCTGGAGGAGGCCATTCGCTTGGCTCATGAACGGGGGATGGAGCTACACGCCTGGTTGAATCCGTTCCGGGCCGTATCTGCACTTGGAAAGAACGGGCTGGCTGCAGACCATGTTGTCCTGCAGCACCCGGAATGGATTCTGGATGTAACGTACAAGGGTACGGAGGATGACAAAAAAGGATCGGTCATAACCATCCTGGACCCGGGAAATCCGCAGGCTCGAGCGTGGATTGTGGCTGTTATTGAAGATATAGTGAGCAGATACGACGTGGACGGTATTCATTTTGACGACTACTACTATCCGTACCCTCCCTACGCCATCGGGATGGAGGATGAAACTACCTTCAATACCTACGGAAACGATTTCGCGTCCATGGAAGATTGGCGACGGGCCAATGTCAATGCCTTCATGGACGAAGTGTCTGAAGCCATTAGAGCCGGCAACCCCGGAGTAAAATTCGGGGTCAGTCCCATCGGGATCTGGAGGAACGGTGTTCCTTTCGGAATCGTCGGTCTGGACACCTATAACGTGGTGTATGCTGATCCGTTGACATGGATGTCCGAAGACGATGTGGACTACTTGGTGCCGCAGCTTTACTGGCCCTTCGGAGGAGGTCAGGACTTTGCCGCGTTGGCTGACTGGTGGGCTTTCCAGGGTCGAGGAACACACATATATCCGGGCATTGCAGCTTTCAAAGCTGATCCCTCGACAGCCTCTGGAAATCTGTTTTCACCTGACGAGATTCCCGCTCAAGTCAGCTTGGGAAGAACCATTAGCGGCATTCAGGGCAATGTGTTTTTCCGTGCCCGGAATTTGGGATCTGCGAACAATCAGGGGCTGACGGCACGCATGATGTCGGATTTTTACCGGCATAAGGCGATCACACCGGTCATGACCTACAAGAACTTCTGGCAGCCCGAGTCTCCGACGAATCTGCAGGTGATCCCCACGTCGGAAGGACGCTATTTGACCTGGGATCCTCCGTTGGCTGATGCCATCTCCGCCGCAAATCGATTTGCGATTTACAGGGTTCAAAGCGACGGGTCCGACCCGGACCCCCTGGCCATCTCAAATGCGGCTGAGAATCTGATTCACATTTCGTGGAATCCGGAATGGACGGACACGGAGGCGTTGGCCGTGGGGCAGACGTATCACTATGTGGTCACAGGATTGACGCCGAACTCCTACGAAAGTGGAAACCCGGAGGTGACTACGATCACGGTACAGAGCACGGCCACAGACGTCTTTGCCGATTCGCCGGCGCTGGGGGACATCGATATCTATCCGAACCCTGTTTCTTCCAGAGCCCGGTTCGAACTGGATCTCGATTTACCTGTCGATGTGGAGATTCGTATTGTGGATATCCTTGGGCGCGAGGTAGCACGGCCTTTGAGTAGCGGGCGGCAGTCCGTGGGTATGCTGAGTGCCACTTGGGACCTGACGTCGCGGGATGGGCTACGCGTAGCGCCGGGCGTTTACCAGGTCGTGATCCGGGCCGGCCAAAGCCGCGCTATCCGCTCACTCGTCGTGTTGCCGTAGCAGTTACATGATAGCCTTCAGATCTTCAGACGCTCCTTTACCGCCTTGGATCGTTCGCGCGAGGCAATGACCTCGTGTCCACCGGTCAACACCAATTTGTAGCGGCCGCTGAACCATGGGACCAGTTCCCTGATGTGTCCAAATTGCACGATGGCGGAGCGATGTACTCGCATGAACGCCTCTGGATCGAGCATACTTCCCAACTGGTCGAGCGTGTAGCTGACAATGTGCTGTCGGAGCCGGAGACGTGGTGCCCCGGGCTCCTCGTCGAGAATGTATACTCGTGTGATCCCCTCCGTAATCTCGATGGAGACAACATCGGCGATCGGAATGATCAGTATGCGATCCCGGTAAGGAATGGAAAGCTGCTCGAGCCAATCGGCCTCGGCAGGAGGAGCTTCTGCTTTTCCAAACGCTCTCGAGTCCATCCATTCCAGGAGCTTTCCGAGTCGTTCGTCCTGGGCACCCGTTTGGTGGATGACCTTATGGGCGCGCTGTAGGGATTCCTTCAGACGATCTGCTGGGACGGGTTTGAGTAGATAATCCACGGCGTTCTCGTCGAAGGCCCGGATGGCATACTCATCGAAGGCGGTGGTAAAAATGACGATCGGACGGTGGTCCGGGTCAATGCGCTCGAGCACGTCAAACCCGTCAAGACCAGGCATCTGAATATCGAGGAGTAGCACATCAAAGTTGCTTTCAGCCATCTTCTTCAACGCAGCCACGCCGTCCTCGGCCGTGTCTACGGAAGACACCATATGGGATAATGCCTCGTCAGAAAGCATCTTTTGCATTCGGCTCCTGGCCGGGGCTTCGTCGTCAACAATCAGAATGCGAGCCATGATATCTCGGGTTGAATCAGTGGGCAGAATTAGGTTGGAGTGACCGCTCGACAGGAATGCGCAGTCGGACACAGGTGCCTTGTTCGAGCACGCTATCGAAGGAAAGTAGGTCCGATCTCCCGTAAAGGTGCACCAGGCGCTCGTAGACATTGGAAAGCCCGATCCCAAAAAAATCCATGTGGCCCGTAACGGGTTCGGGGCTTCCGAAAAGATCAGGAATGCCTGTTCCAGAGTCAGTAACGGTCACGCATGCAACAGGCTGGCTCTCCGTACTTTCCGGATCGGGCGCTACCGAGAGTTTCAAAGCACCTTGCCCGCGGGATCGTTCCAACCCGTGCTTGACGGCATTTTCGACCAAGGTCTGGATAGCAAAAGCGGGAACGGGATGGCTGCGGAGATCCGGGTCGATAGAGCACGAAACCGCCAAGCGTTCCCCAAAGCGGGCCTGTTCGATAGCCAGGTACCGCTGTACAAGGTTGGTTTCTTCCTCCATCGTGACGAACGGCTTGCTGCTTGCCACGAGGGTGTGTCTGAATATGGCGGCAAGGTGCTCAACTACTTTTTCAGCTTCTTCGGGCTTCTCACTGATCAGGGCAAGGAGTGTGTTTAAGGCATTGAACAGGAAATGAGGATTAATCTGCGAGCGCAGCGCTACCAAGTGTGCCTGGCTGCTCTCGGAAGCGAGTGACTTCTCTCGCTCGACCAACGCCAAACGATCAATCGCTAACGCCAGGTTGCCCGCCAAGCTGCGAAGCTGATCCAGGTCGTCAAGGTTATAGACCGAGCCACGACGCATCTTATTACCGAGAATCATCAGTCCCGCTGCCCGGCCTTCGCCCCGGATAGGAATGGCAAGCGCAGCGTGGTACCGCCCGAGCTCGGCTTCATGAATCTCGGAAATGGTATGCTCGTTCAGCTCGGGGTTTCGTGCCCAGATGGTCGGTGCGTACTCGAAGTGCGCCCATATAGAGGCAAAGACCTGTTCCGTCAAAAAAGGTGGTTCAGGACGGTGTCGCTTCACGATCCACGAATCGTCCGCGGGAGAGCGCAGGAATATGATGGCACTGCGCGCACCGAAAACCCTTCCGGCCACGTCGATGGCCTGTTGAGCCAGGGCATCGATGTCCAGAACGTCGGCTGCCCTTTCCTGGAAGCGGTTCATGATCTGCCTCCCGCGTTGGCGTTCCGTCGAGAAAATGGATAGCGCAATCGATCGCAAACGCCTCGAAGACCGCTCAAAAACAATCAGCAGCAGGACTACGAAGAGGCCTTCCAGTACAATACGGGAGGTGCCCGCTACCTCCAGATAGCGATTCAGCAACGTCAGGCCACCGACAAAGGCAAAAAAGATGAATCCCAGCGACAGGGAGTAGATGATTACCCGGCTGAGCACTTCGTCAACGTTGCCATATCGGAGGGTGCCGATGGTGTAGAGTGTGACTGGAACGACGGCCAGCAGCTGCGCCGATACGATGGTCCAGGCTGCCATGGATTCGCTCATAGCGGTAAAGACGGGAATGACATCTGTTACCGAGAGACCAACCAGCAGGGAAAAAATGAGGATGGAAAGACTCTCATAGCGACCCCATTCCAAGTGAAAATCATCCGAACGGACAAATCCCAATAGGAAGGAGACCAGTCCTGCCCCTCCAATAAAGCAGGCTGCGTAGAAGAGAATCGGGACAAGAAGTTTCTCCAGCGTAAAGGGTCCGATATGCCCCTGAACGGCAGCGGTAAGCACACCGAGCATCAGGGTGATTGGAATAAGATGGATGAGCAGGTGCATTCGCCCTTTACGCAGACGGAAAAGGCGTGCATCCCTGATGAGCGTTTCCAGAAGGAAGGCAGGAAACCCGATCCATCCGACCAGTCCGCCGATGGTCAGGCCATGGAAAATCGTGTCATACGTGCTGTCAGCTTTCGGCGGGCCGAACAACTCAACCAAGACCAACCGTAACGTGTTACCAACGATCCAGAGGGCAGATATTCCAATCATCATGAGATCGGCCCGCGATCGTCGCGTGTGACGGGCAAGCGGCACGGCAATGATTACTCCCAGAACGTGGAAAAACGTGCCGACAGTGAATGCCCACAGCGCGAACTGCCAGGCGCCGGTGGATCCAGGGTAGAGAAAAGTGGGGTGTCGAGCGAACGTGATGGAGGCATCGATCGGCTTGCCCTCGCGTACCAGAGTCATATTCCGGCTCTGGCCCGGTCTGATGCCCGCCAGGGCATTATTCAGATCCTCGGCATTGAAGAATTGCTGGAACTCGAGCGCATAGAATTCATCCCCCGTGCGAATGCCTCCTTTGTGACCGGGACCATCCGGGAAAACATAGGATGCCGTAATGGCCCCATCACGATCTTCCCAGACCACCCAGTCGGACCCTCGGGCAGAAGGCCGTTGCAGGACGTTCGCTCCCGCTTCAAATACCCGGATCTCCCGCCACTCCAGCAAAGCGTCGACCATGGGAATGGTTGCCATCAGTGCCGCCAAGAGCAGGAGGAGGTGCGATATGAGACGAATTCGGTTCATGGCAACCAGTGCCGGCAGGGGAATTCCGAGGTGTTTTATCGTATTACGACGAAGTGTTTATCGGGCAAACATGGAACGGAGCCGACAGGTACTCTTTCAAGCTTCTGGGGCGGGCTCCTGTATCTGGCTTTCCCCCGCGCCGGCTCCGTCACCCGCGCCCGCGCCTTAATTTGCGCGAGGTCTACGAGTGAATGTACTCCTTACGCTCCATGCTGATCGACACACACGCTCATATATTTCTTGAACAGTTTGAATCGGACCTCGATCGGGTACTACAACGCGCTCATGAGGCCGGAGTGGGGTATATCCTGTTGCCAGCCATCGATGTTGCGTCCATATCAAGATGCCTGGAATTGGCTGACTCCCATGCCAATCCTGACCACGGACCGGTTCTCCTTGCCATGGCCGGTATCCATCCATCATCGGTTAAGGAGGCTGCGGAAAACGATATAGAACGAATTCGGGAGCTTGCGGAGGACAAGCGGATTATTGCCATCGGCGAAACCGGATTGGACTACTACTGGGACCGCTCTTTCGATGACAAACAACAAGCCTTTCTGCGTGCTCACATCCGCCTGGCGGCAGCCCTCGACAAGCCCCTGGTGCTCCATGATCGGGAAGCCTCGGATGATCTCGTGCGCATCCTGTCAGAAGAGAAAGAAGCCTCCCCTCATGCCGAGCGTATTCGAGGCGTATTTCACTGCTTTGGTGGCCCCGATGCTCACACCGAGCGCGTGTTGGCATTGGGTTTCCACATGGGGATCGGTGGCACGTACACGTTCAAGAACGGTGGCGTACCCGAGAGTACGAACACAGTACCGATGGAGCGAATCATCCTCGAAACAGACGCGCCATTTCTGACACCGGCACCTCATCGGGGAACGCGCAATGAACCAGCGTACGTAGCCTTGGTGGCCGCGAAGCTGGCTGAGAACCGCGGTCTCACGGTCGAAGAAGTCTCCCGGATAACCACGGCAAACGCCAAGGCGCTTTTCGGAATCAGCTGATCGGGAGACTGTCCGAAAGACGCGGGACCTACACGGGCTGCCCGGTCACCAGCAGGGTCAGAGCTGGTAGAGTTCGTCCGGTATCTCTACGCGTTTGCCGCCCTGAACGGCCTCGTTGGCCTTGATGGCCATAACCGTGGATTCGTATCCCAGCTGGGGGCCTGCAATAGCCGGGAACGGACCGTAGATCAGGTTGTCGGCAAAGGCCTTGAGAGCATGCCAGATGGGTGGTTTGGCGTTCGGATCGTCGGCCGCCGGGTCCTGACCCAGCGCTTCCAGTTTCGTGGCATTTGCCAACAGAGCGATACCGGTCTCTTTGTAGAAGCGGTCTTTTCGGGCGTAGACCTCCCAGCCCAGCATCGGTGCATCTACTTCCTTGAACATCCAGGCTTTGCCATCTCTCAGAATGATAGTTGCATCGTCCCCGAATAGCAGGTCATAGGCAGCATCAAAGCCGCTGACCAGCGTAGCGTCGTACATCATGTTTTTGCCACCGGGAAACTCGATCATGGCTTGGATGGTGTCCTTTACGGTCCTCCCATCGTTCCAGTGCATGATGCCGCCGAATCCGGAAATGGCCTTCGGGCGCTGCCCCAGGAACCATGAACTGACATCCATTTGCTGGATCCCGATTTCGCCTATCAGTCCGAGCGAGAGGTCCTCGTCCAAGCGCCAGTTCAGGGCACGGGCCCGCTCGGAGGAGGATGAAGACCTGCGCCACGAGGTCTTCTGGTGCCATTGGGACCTGGTCATGGCCGGTCGTCCGATGGCACCACTCCGTACAAAGCCGAAAACACTGCG
>JAAZVD010000060.1 GCA_018623785.1 Bacteroidota bacterium
AATGCCCGTCGACGATCAGGGTCCAAGAGCTCTCTAGCGTGCATGAATTCCTCTGACATCTCGTCGCGTCCAAGCTGCTCGCTCAGCCACTCACGCTCGAGGAATGCCATGATGGACAGACCGTATTCCTTTTCAAAGTAAGACATCAGCGCAGTGGCATTGGCTTGAGCGGGATCGGTGGATACTCCCACATTCGTCAGGAAGGAGTGAACTTTGAGGGTTAGGCTGTCGAGTATGGGTCCGGGCATCATAGCGTGGGAATAACAGGATAGATCGTGTATTCCGTATCGACCTACTCAGCTGTGTGTTAAGTCTCTGTTGCACGTGGCCGCAACGCTTTGGTAGGGTAGGGGCGGAGAAATGAAAAAAAGGCGCGCGTCCCGAGGGGACGCGCGCCTTTTCTCTGGGTTCTAAAGACCGTATGCGCAATTCAGTTCTACCGCATCGAGGCAGCAGCCTCCTCCACGGTGTCATATTCTTCAAAAACGGGCCCCAGAAGGCGCGTGAGCAGGAAGAGATTCTTGATTCGCTCTTGCATGCCCGCCAGTTTGACATCTCCGTCTACCTTCTTCATGGACGTGAAGGCACCGATAAGCGCGCCAATGCCTGAGGAATCCATGAAGTCTGCCTTCGACAGATCAATAACGACATGGGTCTTGCCGGCTTCCTTGAGCTCCTCGATGGTTTCTTTGAAGGCCTGTCCCTCCAGACTCCCCAGGAATTTGCCCGTAATGCGGATGACGATGGTCTGGTATGCTTCGCTGGTTGAAAAAGGCATGCTGCAGGAGTGATGTGTGACAATCCATTGAGGAGGACGGATGCTACCCCGCACGCCAACAATAATCAAGGATCACGGGGGAATTTAGCGTGCGAAAGGTCACGAGCTCTCTACCGCATGGTGCACAACGCCCCGGCCGGCGGCATGGATCTGTGGCTTCGTTGAAGCGTTGAGCCGAAAGTCCCGCGGTCGGAGGCACGTACAGCCCCGGGCGTCCTTAACGATCGAATCGGCTGCATGCATTCCCTTCGGCGGCTCAACGTCTACTACTGGCAATACAAGCACCTCTTTATCCCCGGGTTGCTGTGTGCCGTGGCCTCTGCCGTATTTGCGATTATCGTACCCATGGTGGTACGTCAGGCCATCGACAGTATCCCCCGCTTTGTAGCTACCTACAAGGCCTTCGAGGGCACCGCCTTGGACGCGGTCGTCTACGCACACGCGTTCGTCTCGCTGGCCACATTCGGTTTCGTTGTGCTGGTGTTGAGTCTCGGAAGTGGTCTTTTCTCCTTCCTGATGAGGCAGACGCTGGTGGTGGCCTCGCGCCACGTTGAGTACGATCTTAGGAACCGGCTCTTTGCCAAGCTTCAGGCGCTATCCTACGATTTTTATCTGAAGCATGCGACGGGTGACCTTATTACCCGGTCCACCAGCGATATCGAGCATGTGCGTCGTTATATCGGGCCGGCGGTCATGTACACCACCAGAGCCGGTGTTGTGATCCTGACGGCATTGTCAGTCATGTTCTGGATTTCTCCCAGGCTGACATTGTTTACCCTGATCCCGATGCCTTTCCTGGCTGTATCCGTGTTTTTCGTGGCTCGAATGGTTCACACGCGTTCGGATGCATTACAGAAGCAGTATTCCCGTCTAACATCCCGTGTGCAGGAGGCCCTATCCGGCATTCGCGTGCTCAAGGCGTACGCCAGAGAGGAAAGTGAAGCGGGCGCCTTTGACGAAGAAAGTTCGGCATATCGTCACCGTAGTCTGCGTTTGGCCATGGTGGAAGCAGCATGGCGACCTGTTTTCGTGACCTTGGTCGGTGCCTCCACCTTGATCGTAGTCTGGATTGGCGGCGCGCTTGCCATGGCGGGAGAGATCACGATCGGCAACATTGCCGAATACATCATCTACGTAGCGCTCATGACCTGGCCTGTGGCTGCCATGGGATTTGTCATCACCATGGTTCAACGGGCGGCTGCTTCAATGAGCCGTCTCAATGAAATCCTGGATACGGAGCCGTCCATCGCCTCCGCCTCCGGATCGGAGGCAGACGGCAGTGTCGTTGAGGGCCGAATTACCTTCCGTGGTGTCGGTTTTCGCCATCCAAACAGCGGTGTCAAAGCTCTCCAGGATATCAGCATCGATGTTCCGGCCGGCACTACGTTGGCTGTTGTTGGGCGTACTGGATCAGGAAAGACGACGCTTGTAGAAATGATTCCGCGCCTGCTCGACGTCGAAGAGGGGGTTCTGGAGATTGATGGCAAGGATATCCGGGCGTGGCCCTTGGACATCCTGCGGGGTGCCATCGGGTATGTACCCCAGGATGTTTTCCTGTTTTCGGATACCATCGCCAACAATATTGCCTTTGGTCACATGGAGGCTGATCAGGATGCTGTCCGGAAAGCAGCGTCTGAGGCCGACCTTCTGGACAACGTCGATTCGTTCAAGGATGGCTTCGAGACCTATGTGGGCGAGCGAGGTATCACGCTTTCCGGTGGGCAGAAGCAACGTGCATCCATTGCGCGTGCACTCCTGCGCAGGCCGAGTATTCTGATCCTGGATGATGCCCTTTCCGCCGTGGACGTCAATACAGAACGGATCATTCTCGGGCACTTGAAGGGGCACTTCGGGAAACGGACCATCATCATTGTCAGCCATCGGATTTCGGCGGTTCAGGACGCTGATCAGATTGTTGTACTTGAAGAAGGGTGTATTGTCGAAAGAGGAACCCACTCCGAGCTGGTAGATCAGGGTGGTTTTTATGCCTCGCTATATCTCAAACAGCAGTTGGAGCAGGAAGTGGAGGCCTACCAGTGAGCAATAGGTCTCCCGGAAAAGTAGGTAGCCGACTGGATACCCATTTGCTTAGGCGCATTGTCGGCTACCTCATGCCCTATAAGGGATGGGTAGTGCTTGCATTCATAACGGTCATGACGGCCGCCTACCTTGGACCCCTCGTTCCGAAACTGGTACAGGTCACGATTGATCGCGAAATAGTCGAAGGCGATGTATCGGGTCTACGGCGGATGGTGGGCATTCTCTTTGCTATTGTTGCGGCCGAGGGCCTTCTGGCCTTTGTCAATGCCTACATGACCCAGTGGATCGGTCAGCAGGCCATTTTTGACCTGCGAACGAAAGTATACCGGCATGTCCAGCGGCAGTCACTTCGTTTTTTTGACACCAGGCCCATCGGACAACTTATAACGCGGGTTACAAGCGATGTCGAATCCCTCTCCCAAGTACTTTCGGCCGGTGTTGTGACCATCCTGGGAGATCTCTTCAAGTTGATCTTCATCGCCTGGTTCATGTTCAGCCTGAACTGGCAACTGGCGCTGGTCACGATCTCGGTCATGCCCATCATGATCTATGCCACATTCTGGTTCAAGCGCAAGGTGCGGGATGCCTACCGTGATACGCGCAAGCAGGTGGCACGGCTCAATTCGTTCTTGCAGGAGCACGTTACGGGCATGCGCATTGTCCAGCTCTTTAGCCGGGAAAGAGAAGAGATGAGGCGCTTTACAAGCATCAATGATGATCATCGCCAGGCGCATATCAAGACTATTTTCTACTTCGCCCTGTTCTGGCCCATGGTGGACTTGGTAGCCTCAGCTGCCCTCGGACTCGTCTTGTGGTACGGTGGTCTTTCGGCTATGGAGGGTGGCGTCACGGTTGGGGTGCTGGTAGCCTTCATTCAGTACGCACGCCGCTTCTTCGAGCCGATTCGAAACCTGTCAGATCAGTTCAACACCCTGCAGAGTGCCATGGCCGGGGCGGAACGGATCTTTGGACTCCTCGATACGGATATGGCCATACCGGAACGCGGGGAGCCAGCTGAGTGGTCGAACGTCAGGGGGCGCATCGAATTCCGGAATGTATGGTTTTCCTACGACCCTGAAACGGATCCGCAGGATGATGATGCCGACTGGATTCTGCGGGATGTGAGTTTTGTGGTTGAGCCCGGGCAGTCTCTGGCCATTGTGGGCGCTACGGGAGCGGGCAAGACGACCATCATCAATCTTTTGCTGCGCTTCTACGAGATTCAGCGGGGCAGTATTCTCGTAGATGACATCGACATCACGTCGCTGCCCCTCGGTACGCTACGGCACCATATCGGGTTGGTGCTGCAGGACGTATTCCTGTTTTCAGGTACTGTCAGGGACAATATTACCCTGCGTAATGCCCGGATAACGGATGACGATGTGCAAAAAGCGGCCGATGCCATCAACGCCACGCCCTTCATCACGCGTCTTACTCATGGGTATGATCAGCAGGTGCGCGAGCGGGGCATGACGCTTTCCCATGGCCAACGTCAGCTCATATCGTTTCTCAGGGCCCTTGTCTATGACCCGCGTATCCTCGTGCTGGACGAGGCCACATCGAGCGTCGATACGGAGACAGAAGAAGTCATCCAGAATGCGCTCGAGACGCTGATGTCGGGCCGCACTTCCATTGCCATCGCCCATCGGCTGTCCACCGTGCAACATGCCAACCAGATCCTGGTCATGCACCGCGGATATGTCCGTGAGCGCGGAACGCACCAGGAGTTGATTGCCTCCGATGGGCTCTACCGCCGTCTGTACGAACTGCAGTACAAAGAGCAGGAAGCTGCATGATCCGCACGTCAACTAGCTCTTAATAGAGCCACATGTCAAAGGTGCGCCGGTGACGTGTGGATACGGGATGCGCCGGTCCAAGCAGCGTGAAGATGGCTACACCCAGCTTGCGGGCAGCATCGTCTCCGTAATACCGATCTGTCTTCAGCACTTCGATCAGATCCTGGATAGCAGCATCCGGATTGCCGGCGTAGAGGGCATGCACGGCCCGGGCATATGTATTAGCGCCCGCACCTTCGGGGAATGGCTCGTGGGTCAGCGCAAGCAGGGTCCGAACAGCCTCTGCAATCTGCACGAATCGGGGCTCTCCCGTGACAGCCATATCGGCCAATTGCAACGCGCGCTCCGGATCCTCAAGGGCCACCAGAGCAGCCATGTGACCGGCCGCTGCCGGATTCGTGGGCTCCAGTTCCAGAATACGTTCGAGGCGAACGCGAGCATCGGTCAGATTACCCTCATCCAGGAGTGATTCGACCTCCATCATGAGCTCTTTCGTCTCGCCTGGGAGTGCCTTTTCGAGCCATTGACGGATAGCCGGTTCGGGCAGGGCACCGGTAAACTCGTCGATGACGTCCCCCTTGTAGAACATCTTGACAGAAGGAATGCCCCGGACGCCGTACTGCATGGCTTCGGCCTGGAACTGGTCAGAATTGACCTTGGCCAGGGTCCATTTGTCAGCCTGTTCATGGGCCAGTTTCTCAATGACCGGTCCCAATACCCGGCACGGCCCACACCATGGAGCCCAGAAATCAACAACTACCGGCCCATGTTGGCTGGCATCGAGTACGTCTTCTTGAAAGCTTTGAACGTCAAATCCCATAACGCGAGGTATTTTCGAGCTGAAAACCTGAGCAAAACTAAACAGTTCGAGTCTGTGCTCCGGAATCCCCGGTCGCTTGCCCAGGATTCCCGACCATCCCAACGCGTCGGGATAGACCCCGCTGTCGGGACCGGTCGAACGCCGTAGGTCGACCGGGAAATGAACCGCTCCATTTTACTTGCCTACATCATGAAACTGCTCTCCTCGTTTGCGGGATTCGCATTCATCCTGTTTTCTTCCCTTTTCCTTTCGGCATGTGGTCCCACGCAGGAGCAAGCCGAAGCGTACGATGCTGCCGCTGATGTCCTTCGGTTTGAAGGCGAAGAGCATCTGCGCAATGTTCGGCAGTTGACCTTTGGTGGCAACAACGCTGAGGCGTATTGGAGTTTTGATGACTCCAAGCTGGTTTTCCAGAGTGATTGGGACGCCATCAACGATCAGGGGTGTGACCAGATCTTCGTTATGGACGTTGCCTCGGCCGGCTCCGGGTCCACGGAGGATTACGTCGAAGTGTCCACGGGAGAGGGCCGTACCACATGCAGCTATTTCCTTCCGGACGGACGGATTATTTATGGATCTACCCATGAATCCGGTGCAGCCTGCCCGGCACCACTGCCTGGGCAATCCGGGGCCTATGTCTGGCCGATCTATCCTACCTACGACATTTATGTGGCTGAGGCCGATGGCTCGAACCCGGAAATCCTGATTGGGGGTGAGGGGTATGATACCGAAGCCACGGTTTCTCCCGACGGCAAGTGGATCGTATTCACGTCCACGCGCAGTGGCGACTTGGAGCTCTGGCGCTACGAAATTGCAACGGGCGAGCTGCTGCAGCTGACCGATGAGCTCGGCTATGATGGTGGTGCCTTCTTTGGACCGAATTCTGACAAGATCGTATGGCGCGCCTCCCGTCCGACAGGAGAAGCAGCGGACACCTACCGCGAACTGCTGGCCAACGACGTCGTGGAGCCTGGAGCACTTAACATCTTCGTTGCGGACATCGACGGCAGTAACGTGCAGCAGGTCACAGATCTTCCTGGGGCGAACTGGGCACCGTTTTTCCATCCTTCGGGGGAGAAGGTCCTGTTTACGTCCAATCATCATCAGGACGGTGGCCGCGGTCGTGTTTTCGACATCTTCATGATCAACCTCGATGGTTCCGATATGAAGCAGGTTACCCATTCGGGCACGTTTGACGGTTTTCCGATGTTCTCCAATGACGGCACCAAGATTGCCTTCTCAAGCAACCGTAATGTCGAAGGCGTGGAATCCCGCGATACGAACGTATTCGTAGCGGACTGGGTGGAATAGCCCCGCTGGACTAAGTGCCTTGGCGTTTGCGGGCCGGCCGGGATGTTTCCCGGCCGGCCCGCATCCGTTCAGGCCTCCATCAGATCATGATCATCCCCCGGAACAAATATTTAGTCATGGCTAAAACATGAAGGTGGTTGTAGTATGCGTTTTTATTCAGCCAACACACCCCTGCCTGCATGTTTCATCGCCTTCTCATCGTGCTGCTCCCGTTGCTTTTCGGTTGCGTGACACCGGAGAGTAATGAGCGTGCCCCAGTATCTACAGCCAACCCGCTTAAGGTTGTCTCGACCACCAGCATGATTACAGACCTGGTGCAGCAGGTTGGCGGTGAGTGGGTGGCGGTACATGGTTTGATGGGTCCTGGCGTCGATCCTCATCTGTTTCAGGCCAGTGAAGGCGATGTTTCGGCCATGTCCCGCGCCGATGTAATTCTCTACAACGGGTTGCATTTGGAAGGCAAGATGGGTGCCATCTTTGAGCAGATGCACGAGCGGGGACGGAACGTGCACGCCGTTGCCGGAGGGATCGCATCGAATGATCTGCTTGTCTCGGAGCGATATTCAGGCAGCTTCGATCCGCATATCTGGTTCGATCCGGGATTATGGCAGCAGGCAGCTTACCGCGTCGGCGAAATCCTGGCTACCACCGATTCGCTTCATGCAGGTGCCTACCGGGCAAGGGCAGCCAGCTACGCCGACAGCGTGGCCGCTCTTTTTGAGCAGGCCTATATCGATCTATCCGTCATACCGGAAAACAATCGGGTTCTGATTACTTCGCATGATGCTTTCGGCTACTTCGGCCGCGCATTCGATCTGGAAGTTCACGGGTTACAAGGGATCAGTACGGCGCTGGAAGCCGGAACGTCGGGTATCCGCGATCTGGCTGAATTCGTGGCAGAAAACCAGATACCTGCCCTCTTTCTGGAGTCATCCATATCGCCGAGAGGTATCGAGGCTGTCAAGGAAGCCGTAATGGCGCGCGGCTTCAATGTCAGTATCGGCGGAACGCTGTACGGCGATGCTTTGGGCGGTCCCGGTTCGCCGGCCGAAACCTATCGGGGTATGCTCAAAACAAACGTCGAAACCATTGTGAGAGGGCTTACGAGGCGCCCGGAACAGTCATGAACCAACGACCATCCACCGCGCAGTTGGCTATCGAGGTGCGTGACCTGACTGTAGCCTACCGGGAGAAACCGGTCCTCTTGGATATTAACCTCTGCGTGCCCACAGGCGCTC
>JAAZVD010000061.1 GCA_018623785.1 Bacteroidota bacterium
AGCATGTATCACATCAATCTGGGTGGCTTTGACACGCATTCCAATCAGCTGAGCCGACATGCGGTGCTGATGAATGAACTTTCGACAGCCTTGGGTGCCTTCCTCGCGGACCTTCAGGCGGATGACCTCGACAAGCGCGTTGTTGTCATGACCTTTTCAGAGTTTGGACGTCGCGTCTATCAGAACGGATCGGGAGGCACGGATCACGGAACTGCTGCTCCGCTGTTCCTATTTGGAGGGGGCATCAGTGGTGGAATCCACGGAGACCACCCAAGCCTGTCCGATCTGGATGCTGGAGGAAACATGAAATACGGCGTGGATTTCCGAAGCGTTTATGGGTCCGTATTGAGTGATTGGTTCGGTATGGCGAGGGAGGATGTCCATACTATCATGGGAGGCGAGTATGCCCATTTGCCGCTTATCGATTCGTCGTATGTCACCTCAACAGACGGAGTCCAGTTGCCACCACCGTCGATATCACTTCACAACTATCCGAACCCCTTTCAATCGAGTACCACATTGGAATTTGTTCTGGATTCGACCAGTCACACCACACTGCATGTCTTCGACGTGAGTGGCAGGCGGATCCAGACGTTGCTGGATTCCACATTGGGCCCCGGTACCCACTCGGTGGAATTGCAGGGTTCTGGCATGCCGCCCGGTACGTATTTCGCCAGATTGACTCACCAAGGGCGGTCTATAACGCATTCGCTGACACGTATTCGCTGACAGGGGGCCGCAGGGGTTTGTATTTCGTGGGTTTGCTCGTTTATGTACGGGCCCGCAGCAGAAACCAAAACGCAAGAATGGCAAAAAGGAGATGAGGCAGCCAGGCTGTCAGCCCCGGTGACAACGTCCCGGCGTACCCGAACGGCTCCGTCAGCTTCATGATGGCCAGGTAGGTAAACGCTACGAACAGCCCAATTCCGAGTTGAACCGCATGCCCTCCGCGCCGACGCACGCTTGCCAACGGTACAGCCAGCAGGATGAGAATCAGGTTGGCAAAAGGATAGGAGAACTTGGCATGATATCCCACCAGCGCAGATTCCGTCCGGTTGGCAGCAGTTCGCTGCAGTGTATTCAGGTAATCCCGCGCCTCCGAGATACTCATGGCCTCAACATCGCCCTGTACGCGCGCAAGATCCCGCGGGCCAAGCGCTAGTGAGGTGTCAAGCCGAGCCATCTCCCGGCGTACTTGAAGACCGTCAATATCGAATGACTGAACGACGGGCGCCATAAGTGTCCACGTTTTGAGCGAGTCGTTCCAAATCATCCGATCGGCATCGATACGCTGCCGCAGTGACCCCTCGTCTGAAAATTGCTGCAACGTAACGCCAGTAGCGGTCCGGGATCGGCGCTCATAAAAGTTGACGGAAAGGATGCTATTGGGCGCGTTTTGCCGGTGAATATTGGCATACTCAGCCCGGCCGGGGGCGTCCTTGGTGTAGTCCTGTTCAAAGGCCAGTCGAACGCGATTCGTTTCGGGAACGAGCCAACCGTTGAAGCCGAACATGAGTAAGGAGATCATCAGACCACAGACAGCGAAAGGGACCATCAAGCGGGGAAGGGACACGCCGGCAGACTGCAGGGATGACCATTCCAGTTTCTGACTGAGTCGGGAAGTCAGAAAAATGGCGGATATGAAGAGCGCCAAAGGAGACGTCAGCTTGATGATCTCAGGGACGTAGTTGGGGTAATAGACGAGGAAAACGTCGTTCATCGTGGCTCCCCGATCCATGAAGTCATCTATGTACTCCACATAATGCAAGACGACGAAAAAAAAGATCAGCCCGCCAATCAGCAGCAGGTATCCGGTCAGGAGCCTTCTGATAATGTGGAGATCGTAGGTCACGACGGGAGGGAGGTTTCTGGGCGAAATATGGGCCGAGGCATGGCAGCAAGCACGCGGATTTAGGGTACAAAACGGGCTGCTTCACGGCACAGCACGCTTTGGTTTAGGGCTTAACACGACTTTACTCGGGGCATAACGTGCTTTGGTTCAGGGTCGCACGCGTCATACCCGTGGTTGCACCCTGCAGTACGCTGAAAAGAAACGGCGAAAAAGCCCGGAACGTTCTCCTTGGGCGAGAAAGAGCGCGACCTGCTGTGTAGTTTCTGGCT
Source organism: Bacteroidota bacterium (assembly GCA_018623785.1). Lineage (GTDB taxonomy): Bacteria > Bacteroidota > Rhodothermia > Rhodothermales > UBA10348 > JAAZVD01. The sequence continues at coordinate 2,122 of JAAZVD010000061.1, forward strand.
TCCAATCTACGCAAAATTCGAGCCATGAAAGTCCACGAGTACCAGGCCAAAGACATTCTTGCTTCCTACGGTGTAGCCGTTCAGGAAGGTATCGTTGCAACGACTACTGAGGAGGCCGTTGCAGCTGCCGAAAAACTGCAAGCGGAACACGGGAGCAATTTGTTTGTGGTCAAGGCTCAGATCCATGCCGGTGGCCGTGGTAAAGGGGGCGGCGTCAAGCTGGCCAAGTCTCTTGAAGAGGTACAGGAGAAAGCAGATGCCATTCTGGGCATGATGCTCAAAACACCGCAGACGGGTCCCGAGGGGCAGGAAGTGCGCTCGGTTTTGATTGCGGATGCAGTCGATATTGCCAAGGAATACTACCTGGGTATCACGCTGGATCGCGGTCGCAACCAGACAGTCATCATGGCCTCGACCGAAGGTGGCGTGGAGATCGAGAAGGTGGCTGAGGAGACGCCCGAGAAGATCCTGAAGGAATGGGTAGACCCTCTTATCGGCTTGCAAGGCTTTCAGGCAAGGCGTTTGGCCTTTGGGCTGGGTTTTGAGGGCAAGGCCTTCAAACAGGCCGTGGGTTTCATCATGAAACTCTACAGCGCCTACGAGAGCAGCGACTGTTCGATTGCCGAAATCAACCCGCTAACCCTGACCGAGCAGGGCGATGTACTGGCCGTTGACGCCAAGATCAACATCGATGACAATGCCATTTATCGCCACAAAGACCTGGCTGAGCTTCGTGATATTCACGAGGAGGATCCGTTCGAGCTGGAGGCGGGTGAATATGGTCTCAACTACGTCAAATTGGATGGCAATGTGGGGTGCATGGTAAACGGTGCCGGTCTTGCCATGGCCACGATGGACATCATCAAGTTGGCCGGCGGTGAGCCCGCCAACTTCCTTGATGTTGGGGGTGGTGCCAATCCGGATACGGTAGCTGCCGGCTTCCGCATCATCCTGAAAGACCCGGAAGTAAAGGCCATCCTGGTCAACATCTTCGGTGGTATCGTCCGTTGTGACCGGGTTGCAAATGGTATTGTCGAAGCTGCCAAGCGCGTGGATATCAATTTGCCGCTCATCGTGCGTCTGCAGGGTACAAATGCTGTCGAAGGAAAAGCTATCCTTGACGAGAGTGGGCTCGAAGTGCAGACGGCTATTCTGTTCCAGGAAGCGGCTGACAAGGTCCAGTCCGCCCTTGGCGCCTGATCAGGCCAGCATTGGCGAAAGCGGCACATACGACGTCCACCGTAGAGCATTTGGGGGCTGAAGGCGTCCGTTTGGAAGGCGTCTCCAGAACCTTCGGTTCGCTGAAGGCGGTAGACGCCGTAAACCTTGAGGTGCCCGCCGGCTCCTTTTTCTCCTTACTTGGGCCCAGTGGGTGTGGCAAGTCCACAACTCTTCGGATTATTTCAGGATTCGAGTCCCCAGATACAGGACGCGTTTTCATTGGGGAAGAGGATGTGACCCACGTTCAGGCCCGGCGGCGTCCAACGGCCATGGTTTTTCAGAACTATGCTCTCTTTCCCCACATGACGGTGGGAGAGAATGTTGGATACGGTTTGAAGGTCAGAGGACATAGCGCGTCAGCCATCCGGGAGCACGTGTCCGATGCCTTGCGCAGGGTTGATCTGTCGAACTACGTCGATACACCGGTTACCTCCCTCTCCGGCGGACAGCAACAGCGAACGGCCCTGGCCCGCGCCGTTGCCATCGAACCATCGGTCATCCTTTTTGACGAGGCCCTTTCCAACCTCGATGTAGCATTACGCCATCAGACCCGGGCCGAGCTCAAAGCCCTGCAGCATCGACTCGGTTTGACCAGTATCTATGTAACCCACGATCAGGAGGAGGCCATGGCACTCTCAGACGGGGTTGCGGTCATGCGGGCGGGCAAGATTGTACAGACTGGTTCGCCACGCAGTCTGTACGAGTCTCCAGATACTGCTTTTGTTGCTTCGTTCCTGGGAGGAAGTACCCTGATCGACGATCCGTCTACTGCGCAACGACTGCTGCAGCGAAAACCGTCGGCGGGTAACGTGTTTGCCATCCGGCCGGAGCATGTCCGCATCGGTGTGGAAGGCGGATTGAGCGCACGGGTTGTTGCCTACCAGTATTTGGGTATGCAGGCATCACTGACGCTGGATGTGGATGGGTTCCAACTGCTGGCCAGGATCCCAGGCGATCAAGAAGTGCCGGAAACCACGTTCATCGGCATCGAAACCTTCCGGGAAGTAGTAGACGATCGGTAGCTACCCTGCGCTTCGGCCATTCAGCTCAAAACAGGCTTCCGAAGCGATCCCGCACATCGGATTTGGGTTGCCGAATACGCAGTAGGTCCTTGAGGTGCCCACTTTTAACGTGCAGGTCAAAGCCCCAGGATTGGTAACGACCGAAGGGCACCCAATTGAAGGCCATTTGCCAGCAATCGAAGTCACGAGCCAGACTGATGTTGGTGGTGGCCATCTGTTTCTGCTCGAAGTCGTAGCCAGTACGCGATGCCATTTTCCAATTTGGAGTCAGACTGACATCGAAAGAGGCATTCAAGATGGCACGTCGGATGGTTGCTGCTCCGGGCTTGGTTACGCCGTAGGAGAAATCTGCGCTGAGCGACCAGGGTATGGAAAAGTCCGTGCCCGCAGTGGCATAGGTGTCCTGAAGGAATGTAGTGGCACCGGCACCCATGACGGAGCCCGCATTGGCCAATTGTCCTGCCGACTGCAGAAAACCGCCGCGGGGTGTGGTCAGAGGGCGATCGCCCGCACCCTGCCGAGAGCGCAGGGACGTGCGAAGGGTTACGCTCGTCGATGTCATGCGTCCGAGCGGGCTCGTCCATGAAAAGGCATATTCATTGATGCGGTTGCCGGTTGCTCCTGTATTGTAGGGTGAGAAGGCGCTGCGCAGGTCTATGTCCACTTTACCGAGCACTCGTGTACGAGCCGACAGGCTGATATCCGCCATGCCTAGTGAGTCAGCCGCAAAGTTGTAGGAGGAAGAGATGTTGGCATCAAACAGCTTGAGTGCGTTGTTCCCACCGGCGCGGCCGCCAGCAGCCGGTGTCTCCGTTGGTGCGCGCTTTGTTTCGAAGGTGTTGTTCAAAGAGAAATTCAGCGACTGCTGGCGGCCGCGACCAACACCCGAAACAATGGGATAATCGACCTCATTGCCACCCGCATCCACATACGAGCGTGTGTACCCCCAACGCTCCTCATAGAAGTCGGGTCGGAAAGACATACCGATATTCGGGCGTACCGTGTGCCGGATTCCTTCGAAACCGAACGCTTTCACGGGAAAGAGGCCATAAAAAATCGTACTTGCTGAGAACGAGGAAGTAAACTGCCGCAGGGCAAAAAAGCCTGGATTCTGCGAAACCTCCAGCGAGCTGTCTTCCTCGTCGATGGATCGGCGTTGGGTACGCAGATACCAGTTTTCCGTGTAGGATATCGTCGGGTTGAAGTTGAGATTGATGGCGCCCAGCAACGGAATCCGGGTCACAGTAAACGGGGCCGAGATGGGAATACGATGCGTTGCCTGAAAATCGTATTGCACATCCTTTCCGGTAGCGCGGCGATAATCTTCCGCCGAGAGAGCGGCATCAAACCAGCTGATCTGGGTTGCGAGCGTATCTCCTCGCGCCAATAGTTGCTCATCCGGCAGAGGCACGAAATTGAAGCGATTCGTGACCGAGGAGCTGTAGCTGACGGTCAATTTATCCCGGATAGATTCCCCACTTCCGGGTCGACGATTTTTCCGTCCCAGTGGCTGGAAGGCGCGTTGGGAAAAGGAAAGAGACGGCAAGGTCAAGCTGACTTGTCCAGTGGCCAGTTGTTGCCGCTGATCGGCTTGAATGGACAGGTTCTGACCGCTCCAGCGTTTGGAGAATTTGAGACTGGATTGAATGTCCTGACGAATACGATCATCGTAATCCTGGGAAACCGCCCGCAGGTAGGATGAGGACGAGAGGTTCACGTTGGCATTGAAGCTTGTACGCTGGCCGAGAGTCTGGTTATGGTTCCATCGCAGGGCACTCGTTCGGCGCACGGAAAACCCGGGATCGCCACGCTCGCCATTGCGGAAGCGGCCATAATCGAGCCTGAGCTGCCCATCGAAGGCATACATTTTGCGATACCGATAAAGCGTGCGCGTCTCCCACGATCCTCGAGTCCAGAATCCCCCTTGCAGCTGAAGATCCATGTAATCATTCATGGCAAAATACCAGCCCCAGTCGCGCAGGTAGAAACCGAACTCGTCCTCTCCATACGTAGGAGGCAGGGGACCGGACCGTCGGCTGTCTTGGGCTGGCAGGAATCCGAATGGCAGCCACAGAGGCGTAGGAATATTGAAGAGGTAAAGTTGAATAGGTCCTGTATATATCCATTCCCGGTTCACCATTTTCATGGTTTTGGACCGCAGGGAGTAGGATGGATCCTCAACGCAGGCGCAGGTTGTATACACGCCGTTGCGGATAAACAGCGTTGAATCTTCCAGCGCCTTGACCACATCGGCGGCAATGAAGCCTTCCTCGTACATGGTTTGAGCACCGACGACACGGCCCCGCTGCGTTTGGAGACTGAAAGCCAGTTGAGAGCCGGTGAACTCGTCCTGCCCCTGACGGATGCGCGGTTTGCCTACCCACCCGGTGTCCGATGCCAACCCGCGAGCATGCAGTTCCTCGTCAGCAAGCAGGAGGTCAATTTCCCAGGCGCTCAGTAAGGCATCTTCATAGGTCACTGACGCATCGCCGTGAAGGGTACCCATCCTGTTGGAGCCGCCCAGCTGGAAGATCAGGGAGTCCGAAGCAGTCAAGGTTACGGGGCTGGAAATACGGGCTTGTTGGGCAAGAGTCGGCTGGACGATCAGAAGCAGCAGTCCAACGAGTGTCGGGACGTGCAGTAACCCCGATGGTTTCGGAGCGAGCGTGCTATGGATGGTGGAACGCAGCGTAGAAAATCGGGCTGGTTCAGAGTAGCCCGTCGGCTTGCTGAAAAATCAGATGGGCTGCCCCGAGCATGCCCATATCGTTTCCGCCGGGCTCCTGGACGATTTCCAGACCATCACGCAGTGCGGGAGTGGTAAAATCGACCAAGGAGGCCCTGGCCGACGCCAGGATAAAATCACCGGCCGCTGAGATACCACCCCCAACAACGATTTTGCGTATGTCCAGCAGGTTGACAGCCGAACCCAGAACAATTCCGAGCTTGTTACCGGCCCACGCCAGGATTTCCTTGGAGCCCTCATCTCCGAGCACGGCAGCCTCGTGCAGGATCTTCGGAGAGATGTCAAGGAGGTCCGGCCCCGCCATTCCGTGAACGAGACTGTCTTTCTGGTTCAGAAGCTGATAGCGGGCATGGCGCGAGAGAAAGCGTTGACCGAGATAGGCTTCGATGGCGCCGGCAATACCGCTTCGTGCCATGGGCCCCTTGAAATCGATGGTCATGTGACCAATTTCGCCGGCCGAACCGGTTGCGCCGCGAAAGATCCGGTTCTGGTAGATAATGGCCCCGCCGACACCGGTCCCCAGCGTCACCATGATAAAGGAATCAAAGTGCCGACCCGCCCCGAACTGACACGAACCCAAGGCGGCTGCATTGGCATCGTTTTCCACCATGACGATACCCGTTTCACCGAGACGCTGATGCAGTGCCGCCGGAACGTCAACCCGATTCCAGCCCGCAATATTAACGGGATTCATCGCTTCGGTCCGATCCCAGCTAACCGCTCCAGGGAACCCGAGACCGATCCCCACGATGTCGGGGTAGTGTGTCTGGAATCCCCGTATCAACTCGGCAATCTGGTCTAAAACCCGCTCAGAGCCATGCTCGGCCTCTGTAATGACCGAGTGTTCGCTGATCAG
>JAAZVD010000062.1 GCA_018623785.1 Bacteroidota bacterium
CTTGAGGGCCACCAAAAAGCAGATGATCCAGGAAATCCTGGTATAACCGCAGCTTGGCTCCCGAATAGCCACCGAGTGACTCATGGAAATAGGACGGACGCGCATTCTGGACAGGATGCTGTCCGAATTCAAGCGAAAGAACCCGGAACGATCCGTCACCTCCTTGAATGTCACGCTGTTCAACCAGATACCGATCGAACCCGAATTCCCGCACGGACTCGGAAGGATCAGACGTAGGCGAGAGGGCTTCTTTGTTGATATGCCGACGGGCAACACCGGTCAGGTCTACCGATACAATGCCAAATATCACGAATCCGACCAGCCAGTAGGGAAGTCGGCGCTGCACCAGCAGGTACACGAGCGTGCCCAAAAGTACAATTACGAACAGGGATCGAAGGGCGTCCCTGGAAAACATGTCAATGCGCTGGGCTGTGACCTCGGACAACTGCTCGCCGATGAATTGCTGTACACGAGGATCCGACATGGAAATACCCGGATTCGAGCGTTGAATCTGCGCCTCTATCTGCATGCGCTCTCCGGATTTCTCGAACGAAAACAGCGTCGTGCCCGCCACATTGAGGACCACGAGAAGCGCACCGAATCCCAGGATCAATCGGAAGACGGGACGAGAAAGCAATGAGATGTTCACGTCGACTGCACGCACCAGCGACGCCATTCCCCGCGCTGCCATGAGGGCCGCCAGCAGGGCTGCCATGGACAGCCATGTCTCCGGAACCCGGAACGCGTCAAACAACGGAAAAACGGCATACATTGGCCGATTCACGAGAGCCAGGTTTTCGCCGAGGGAAAACAGGATCATGGCCAGAAAGGCGATCGAAAGGGATAACGTAGTCCGGTCCCGGACCTTCCAGAATGACAGTGCCATGAGGATGACGGTTATCATTCCGAAGTAGTGGGGACCGCCCGTGAAGGTTTTTGGGCCCCAGTAGGATGGGCTGGCGCCACCATAGGCATCGGCAACCAGGAGGGTGATCAGTTCTCCGGGGCCTTGACTCCACGCCATCGCGTAGTCCCAACCCATCCCGCCTTCCCCACCTCCCGAGGCCGAGCCACGGATCGTATACGGTGTGATTTCCGCATGGGACAGGTACGGCTGAGCTACCATCATCAGCCCCAGGACGGATCCAAGAACCAGCATACCCGTGCCACGCAGGAAAGCCTGACGATCGCCACCTCGGAAGGCATGGACAGCCTCGACCAGCCACCATATGCCGGCAGCCATCGTTACGTAGTAGGTAATCTGGACATGACCGGCCCGAAGATTGACCGCCACAGCCACGGCAAAAAGCAGCGCAGAAACCACGGTTCGCCGCTCCATGGCATGAATGAATGCCAAGAGCATCCACGGCGCCCACGCCAGGGCTATGTATTTCGAGTTGTGACCTGCCGCCAGTATGACTGGTATGTATGTCGTGAATCCGTAGGCCACAGCCGCCACAGCTGCAGACAGGCTTTCTTTTGTCAGGCGAAAGGCCAGCAGATAGGTTCCGATCAGGAGCAGCCACATGTGGGAGGCAGGCCATATCAGGATCCGTAGCTGGCGCAGTATCATGTCTACCTGCGGAACGCTCAACTCCGGAGAGATCATGTAACCCGGCATGCCGGCAAATACCCGACCGGCCCACAGCGCTACGCCTCCCGTCTCTTCCTCCATTTCCAGCATGGACTCCGCCATGGCACGCCATTGAACCGTATCCGTGGCAATCAGCTGTCCATCCGAAAAATGGATCGGTGCAAAAAACAGAACAGCCAAGAGCATGAGCAGTCCGATCATCACGCCATGCTGACGGACATTGGACTGCGCATCCCAAAGACCAAACCAGTCAGGAATGGCTGGGGTAGGCACGTTTTCCGATCGACGCTGACGGGAGGACTTCTTCTGGCTCAAGGATGCGTCCGGTTGAGAGGGGCAAACAACGGGTAGTGGACAAGACGCTTGCCAGGCCATGGGAACAACTTTCCCACAGACCCCGGCACCAGGCGCCTTCCTGCCAAATTACGGAACCCGTTTCTCTCCTGTTCCTCCGCCGGGGAGATGAACCTCCATCGCCTCTCGGACCGCTTTCATAAGCATGGGTATGTCTTGCCGAGTGTATCCGGCCAGATCGATGGGTTTACCAAACTCAACGTGCATCGTGCCCGGCCGGGCTTTCTTGGTCTTTTCGTTGAACAGGCAGTGGGCATTGACAATAGTTACGGGAACCAGGGGAACCTGGGCTTCGATAGCCAACAGGAACGCACCACGCTTGAAGGGTCCCAGGTCAGGACCGTAGGATCGGGAGCCCTCCGGGAAAATGGCAACGGAAAGACCATCCCGCATCCGTTGCCCAGCTATTCGCATCGTCTCAATGCTGCGCTTGGGGTGAGAGCGATCGATGAAGACGGAGGGTGAAAAGCGAATGGCATGACCCAGAAACGGCACCCGTGCCAGCTCGGCTTTTGCAACCCATCCAAAAGGCACCGGAATAGCGGAGCCAACAGCAGGAATGTCTAAAGCCACCTGATGATTGATGGCAAACACTACCGGCGTACCATGCTCTATCGGCTGGACAAACCTGGTTCGGATGCGTATTCCCACGCCCAAGGTCATGGTAATTCCCCATACTTTCGACCAGAACCTGAACGCCGAGGCGGTAGGACGCAACACATGGGTGAGTACCGTGCCGGTACCACAGACAATGGTCACAAGGGTAGCCCAAAGGACGGCCCAACAGAAAAAAACTCGCTGCAGTATGCTGGACAAAACCGTGGGGATTCTGATGCTGGATTCGGCAATCGGGAAAGCGGAGCTCCGCCCAACCCTGAAAATGCACAACTCGCCCCCTTTTTAAAAGGTCAAGAGATCCGCATTTTCGTAGTTGGGCGCCAAATCTACTCTCCTCCGCTAGGGTGGGCGTTTAACCTACCACCCTCCGCCAAGTTGGGCGCTTAACCTCGCCTGTCCCGCAACGTTTCCACAACAGATCGTCCATGCAACGAATTCCTGTCATGCTTTTTGTGATGCTGATTGCCGCGCTGACCCCCGACCGGGCGGAGGCGCAGGTTAAAGGCATCATTCACATTGGCGTCGCGGGATCCTCCTTTCGCGGCGGGGCTCTGGAGAATGCCATGCCGATCTATCGGCTCTCGGGAGGCGCAGGCCTGCGATACAGTTATCCGAGCGGGCTTGAATTGGAAAGCGGCCTTGATTATTCCGTCAAAGGAGCTGAATTGGAAGGCACGTTTGAAGATATCCCCATCGAAGGAACCTCAGAAATAACCTACCTGAGTGTACCTATTCTGATCGGGTATCGTTGGCACACCATGGGTCGACTACGACCGAGGGTAGTAGGCGGTCCGGCACTGGCATTCAAGACAGATTCGCGCATCAGTTACCGAGCTGTAGGAAGCGGCATCGAACAGACAACCATCGATGACGGGATTGGTGAACGCGATCTGGGGTGGATTGTAGGTCTGGATGTCGATACCATGGTGGGGGGCGAGACACTTGTGGGAGGTCTGCGCCTGACACTGGGGCAATCCAATGCCCGAACCGTAGAGCCGGAAGTCCTCAATACCACCGTGACCGCTTTCGTCGGCATTGTTTTCTGAGTGGAGCCCGAGAGCGCGCATGGTCCAAAGGATGGCCCAGGCCTTCAAGGCACATGCTCCAAGAGTCTATGCGCCAAGCGCAACACCTCGGTCGTAGCCTCATCCAGGGCATCCGATTGCATCAGACTGGCGCGGCGGCGCCACGAACCGAATTCCGCTGCGCCCAAGGCGTCATACGGAGCATACGCCTGCAGGAGTACTACATCGAGACCGGAGTTGTCGGAAAAAGAATCTCCAAACAAAGCATTCCAGTCGCACGCCCGATCCACCTGCATGGAGACAACAATGAGCTTGGAGACACGCGACCGCTCCCACGGTAGGTGCCGAATGAATTGCGTCGGTCCTTGACAGTCATCGCGCGTGCCGCTAAGCAGTCCGAATAAGGTCGAATGGGTGTATGACGCCCATGTGTGCTGATACTCAGCCATTTGACGCATGGTGTACAGAAGCGCGGCGGCCGGAAGCGACAGGTCAGATCCATCCGTCCAACTCTCCGAACCCTTGAGACCATCCCCATCCAGAGGAGCCAAAACGAGCACAACAGAGTCGCGGCGTACGGGATGAGACCCCGGAAGCATGCCGACCACGTGCATGGGCGCTGTTGAAACCCGTTCATCAACGGTAATGTCGACGCTCCAGCGGGATGTATTTCCTTCGCGCGTGTGAACATCCTCTGACCACTGCAGCCAGTCAACTTCAGGAAGCGAAGGCATGGCCCCGGCCATATGCAGTTCTTGAGGTACACCCGTAATGAGGAAGTCGTCCCCATGGAGAGCGTTCGTGGTATCCTTTCCGATCAGCTGTACGCTTACCTCAGCGCTTCGGCGAAGGAGCGCGGCGTACTGCAGACGGTATTCATCCACAAGGACAGGCTGCAGCTGCGCCTGACGCATCTGGCCAGATGCATAGGCTGCAACGCGAGTAAAGCCACGCGTAGCCGTCTGACGGCCTTCTGCCTCCGGGCCATCCAGGTATTCAATGTCCATGCGCGCCCAGCGCTGCCAGCGCTCGCTACGCGCCAAATCGGGCGTTCCAAGGGTGGCCGTTGGCGAAGGCGCACAAGCCCATGGCAGCATGAGCAGCCCGACCAGACCCAGACCGGCCTTTACAAGGAGAATGATCATGGACCATAAACGCGTCATGGGAGGAAGATAGGTCATCTTCCTCCCATGCGTAGTGTGATCTCGGGGGTATGAGCGCCGCCTTAATCGTACTTCTCGGTACCTACTCCAGCCTCCATGGTCTCGGCGGCACGCTGGTCAAATCGCTCAATAGTTTTGGTCAACTCATCTCGTTGACTCTGCAGGAGATTACTCGGTAGTTGCCGAGCCATACGCTCTCGGATTGGATCAACCAGGTTGGCCTCCAGCGAAATGATCAGCTCCTTCTGCGTAGTGGAGCGCTGGGTCCGACCAAAGATATAGCGGAAGCCAAAAAACCATTTCGGAAGATCCTTGAGCAGAGGTACTCCGCGTCGTGAGTAAGACTCTTCCGTGCTGTAAAGGCCTCCAATAACCGTCTGTTCGCCATCGAGCAGTAAAAGCTGCGTATTGGCAAGGCTGCGGTCGATGGTTGGACCCGAAGCCGATGGCCGACTTCCGGATTTCTCAACCCTGACCTGCAAGTGAAGAAACTCTGCCATCGGCGCGCCGAGCGTATCGGCCAAGGGCTGGCGGATAAGCGTAGGCGTCACCTCGATGATGATTCCGGTCTTGAAATACTGGGTAGAGATATTGCCGAAGGTATCGCGAATCTGGACGGGAACGTCGGACCCGATCTGGATATCGCCCTGCATACCGCTCTGTACAGTAACTGACGGGTTGGCGATGGTTTCTCCGACACCCCTGTTCTCAGCCATACGAAAGAGGGATCCGAGGCTGCTGAAACGGATTTCCTCGGGGGGCACGATAGCATCCGGGAGGCCTGAAAACAGTTCTTTCGCATTGATTTGAAAGTTGATCTGATTCTGGGACTGGGCATCTCCTCCCTGCTGCGACCCCCCACCCGTGGATCCCTGCTGTCCTTGCTGTCCTTGGCTAGCCGAACCAAACAAGGCATTCCAGTTTATGCCGGTATCCTTCGCTTTGGTGTGATTCAGTTCAAACAGGACCGCCTTGATTTCAATTTGCCGGGAATCCAGGGTGGCTGGGGACACCGTTGTACCCTCCTCCACCGTTCGCGGGGTACCTGTGGCTGCCGCCGCATCAAGAATGAGATCCTGTGCCTGCTTCTGCTGAATCATGAAATAGCGGTCTGTCTCCCGGAACTCCAGATCGTTGTACTGTAGCACGAGCTCCAGGGCATCGAGAAAATGCATGCCCGAAATGGAAATACCGATGGGATGCTCCCGCGTATCCGGATCCACGAGTGACTTGGCTGTTACCCGCTCAAAAATGGGATTCAGGTAATCCGTAAACCGGTTGAAGGGAGTTGACGGCAGAAACGACACCAACTGATCGGGCGGAATATAGGCCCGGACTTGTCGCTGCTGAGCCTGTGCAGCAGGTACGACGGATGATATGCCGATCCAGCACATGCTGAAAAGCAGCAGGATCAGTCCTTTGGTTCTCCAATTCGGTCCGTTCATTTCAATGCCTCTAAGCACGTTTCAATAGTTCTTGGCCGGTGTCAACTGCACGTTGCCCCTTGCCTGGTTGTAAAGCTCGCCCAAGTCCATGGTTAGTTCGATGCGCTCGAGGATACCTCCTTTGTTCAAGCTGGCAACAACCTTCCCTCTTGCAGGATCGACTGAAATCACTTCTCCTAAATAGACGGCATCCCCAACGCTCAACTTGTGCTCATTCCATTCCAGACGAGGATCGCCTCCGTACCCACGATAGAGATGAGCTGAGCTGCCTCCATATCGACGAGGTCGTAGGTATTGGGCGGCATGCTCTCGAGAATCAATGGCTCGAATGGATTCATTCGGGGTACTCTTCGGGGCAGCACCGTTTCCGGGACGGGCGGTAAGCTGGATGCAAGATCCGTTTCGCTGAAATACATGCTCTGGGGGGCGCCCTCCGTGGAATCCGAGGCGCTCAACCCGACCGCACCGCCGAAGTATGCGGACAACTCGAAAGAGAATTCGACGACCATGTCCAGTCGCTGTCTGCCGGTAGACGGATCGTCTGATACCAAGTCGACATGACGCAACTCAAGGTCTTCAATCCGATACAGCTGCCGGCCGTTTTCGATAACCCAGATCAGCTCGTAGACATCCTTGAAGGCGCCCTGACCTTCGATATCGAAGTCGTATCTATAAAACTCTTCTGACTCCTCAACCCCATCATAGGTTATGTTGAATGGGTCAAAACCCGTCCCTGTGTGGGTGTTCAGAAAGCGGATAACATCCTCGGATCCAAGCTCCCGAGGTACGATTTTATAGCGCGCATTCCAGCGGGCGACTACATCTTCCGCCCGACCCGCTGACTGACTCATTTCCGTCATGAGCGACGAAAGCTCAGCCTGCTTCAGACGCGCTACCTGCTCCGCTTTGGTCAGCCGCTCCAGCTCTTTCGGCTGAGCAAGAAGCGTAATATAGACGCCTATCCCACTAGCTACGAGCAGGAAAATGGTCAAGACGAGCATATTCCGTATCAGATTCGACATGACCTATCTCCCAGCCCCCACTGTCGTTTGAGATGATGATTCGCTTGAGCCGAGACCCATGCGCAAGGAATCGAGCGAGCCCTCTTTGATGCGTTCCGCCGCCTGCTTGCGCAAATATTCCGCCGCCTCGGGAAGCTGTCGCGTGATGGCCAACGTCATATCGAATTCGTAGACCGGTATGGACCGGATCTCGGAGAACATGATGTTCTCGATACGGCCACGCGTTTCAGACGCAAACGTGACGATATCGTCCCTGTTCAAGGAGCGTCCACGTATAGCCAGCGTTCCTGTGCCCTCTTCACGCCACTCGGAAATCCAGAGGCCGGATACATCTCCCGTGTGGGCAGAAGTCCGCTCCAGGGCTCGGCTCCAGACATCACTGCCGACAAGCAGAGAATCTAGCAGATCCAGCGCATCTGCGAAGCCGGCGCTGCGTGCCCGCAGACTGTCTATTTTCATTTGAAGATCAGCTACATTTTCGGTCGTTGAAACCTCCGGAAACTGACTCAATGCGTACCTGGCTTCCTCTATCTGCCGGTTCTGATCCATGTACCGATACACAAAAAACAGGGTCGAGCAGAAGAGAATGACCATCATGGCCGCAATAGGCCAAGATAGCGGTAATGTGAACCTTTTAGGCTGTAATTCCGGATCCATGAAATCGATGGCCGGGAAAACAGCACCCCAGATATCATCTTGGACCAC
>JAAZVD010000063.1 GCA_018623785.1 Bacteroidota bacterium
ACCTCAGTCAGTACAGATGGCTGCGCGTACCCTGTCTCACTGGGCCGACACGTTCCGAAAGGAGCGACCAGGGATTGCTTTCGAGCTGTTTCTGGCTGATTCCGGAGTGGAAGGGGCCTTACGTTCGGAGCCCAATGGGGAGTTACTCACGGGTATGCTGGAACGCATTGGATCGTTGATGGCCGCGTGGGATATGCAGGGATATGCATTTGCAGCGTGCATGCGCGAGCTGGGGCGCTACCGGTCCGGGGAGCTCAACTTAGAGCCGTATTCCGTGGACGAACCTTTCGGTGCATGCGTTCGGATTCTTACCGTGCACTCGTCCAAAGGACTACAGGCGCCCTATGTGTATCTGGCAGACTGCCTTCCCGACGCCTCCCACGTAACCAAGCTGCACGTCCGTAGGGAAGGAGGGCAGTTACTCGGGAGTGCCCCGGTCTTGCGAGGACAAGCGCCGTTTGACGCGGTTGAGCTTAAGCCACGTGATTGGTCTGCTCATGCGGCAGAGGAGGCACGCTTCGAGCAGGCCGAGGGAAACCGCTTGCTTTATGTGGCTGCCACACGCGCTCAGTGTCAGCTCGTGGTGTCGTCTCATGCCGAGTCTGACAAAGGAAGTGGTACATGGGATATCCTGGGGCCGTATCTGGATGACCCCCTTGTTGAGCGTATCGAGGTTGATCCACCGAGAGTCCAACTGCCTAAACCTGACCCAACGGTCATCAAAAGGCCAGGGCAGGATCGACCAGCAGTGGTGTATGCTACCGCGATCCCATTCCAACTGGATCGTCCGACGTGGTCGCTGAAGCGTCCTTCGGAAAAGGACCGTCACGGAGTGAGTACTCAGGATGCTGCTAGGTTCTCGGGTATCTCAGATGGCATGCTCTTCGGGAGCGCTATGCACACTCTGTTCGAGGCTGTTGTAGCCCAACGTAAACAGGGCATCTCGACCGGTGATATCCAGCAGCTGGCTCGCGGCGTCATGGAGCGTCGCTTCGGCACTGAGCAAGCTCCAAACTATATCAAAACCGCCACAGAGGCTCTTCTCGCCTTTATGAAATCTGCTGTATGGGAGATGTTGCACGCTGCGGATCGCGTACTCACGGAAGTGCCCTTTACGACCGAGTCCGATTCCGGGGAACTGGCGGTAGTGACGAGTGGAGTTGTGGACCTGGCGTTCCGATCCCACGGGCTTTGGACGATTGTGGATTATAAAACCGACCGAGCATCGCTGCCCGAAGTCAGGGCGCGGCACGCTCCACAGATCCAGGCCTATGTTCGCGCCTGGACTGCCTTGTTTCCGGACGAACCCTGCAATGGCTTGATCTGGTCTACCGAGCACCATCAGGCCCTGTCGGTCACTGACCAGGGAAATTGACGCCAAGCCAGTAATATTCAATCCTAGATCGTCATGAACGATATCATTCTCGTTGGAACCGCTGGGTTGGCCATGGGCGCCGGCGCTGTATGGCTTTTTCTGAGAGGTCAGTACGCCGGTGTACACGCGCAGGCACTCGAGCTCCGGAATGCGCGAGATCAGGCGGTTGCTGAGCTCTCCAGGTTACGCGAGGAGCATACCGTCATCCGTGCTGATCTCTCCGCTGAACGTGCTGCCCGCGAGCAGGAGGTCAAAGGCTGGCAGGAAAAGCAGGAAGCTCTGGTCGAGGCGCAAGGTGAACTCATGAAGCAGTTCGATGCGTTGTCCCGCAGAGCCTTGGACATGAACAGCAAGAGTTTTCTTGAGCTGGCCAAGACCCAGATGGAAAAGATGATAACGGGCGTGGACCAGAAAGAGTCCAAGCGAAAACTGGAATTGGAGAAGCTGGTGCAGCCGCTATCCAAGTCCCTTGACGACGTGTCCAAGCATGTAAGGGAAGTTGAGAAGGAGCGCGAAAAAGCATATGCCTCTATTACGGAGCAGGTCAAGGGTCTGTCCGAGGCGCAGTTGGCTATTCGGAAGGAAGCCAGCAATCTGGTCAATGCGCTCAGGCGGCCGTCCGTTCGGGGTAGATGGGGGGAAATGCAGCTCAAGCGGGTGGTTGAGATGGCAGGAATGCTGGACCACTGTGACTTTACGGAGCAGGCTACTGTGCATACCGACACCGGTCGTCTACGACCAGATATGGTCGTGCACCTGGCAGGGGGACGGACCATTGTCGTGGACGCGAAGGCTCCATTGTCGGCCTATCTGGACGCCGTGGAGACAGATCATGAGGATGAACGCGAGCGGTTCATGAAGAAGCATGCCGAACAGGTCAAGACACACATAAGGCAGCTATCAACCAAGGCGTACCAGGACCAGTTTTCGAGTACTCCGGACATGGTGGTGCTTTTCCTGCCTGGAGAGTCGTTCTATTATGCGGCACAAGAAATCGATCCAACCCTGATCGAACAGGGGGTCGACAATAACGTTGTTATTGCGACCCCGACGACATTGATTACACTCCTGAAAGCCGTAGCCTACGGGTGGCGGCAGGAGCAACTGGCCGAGAATGCCCAGAAAATATCCCAGTTGGGCCAAGAACTCTACGACAGGCTGCGTGTGCTGGCTGAGCACATCAACAAGGTTGGACGCGGGCTGAATACGGCTCTGAACAGCTACAATAGTGCTGTCTCTTCCATGGAGCGTCGTGTCCTCGTCTCGGCACGGAACTTCAAGGACCTGGGATCATCCACGTCGGCTGAATTACCTGAGGTAACCGCGTTGGACGGTACCCCAAGGCAGCTGGAACTGGGTACGGGAGAGGAGGACTGATTTCAGAGCAGGCTCTTTTTCAGGCCGGTACCGGAATCACGGCGAGCCGTGATTCCGGTGTCTCCAGCAGGAGTTCCACCATGTCTTTCCACTCCTTCATCTCCGCAGCCACCGTAGCTTTCAATTCATCGATGCGCTTTTGCAGGGCTTCAAGCTCTTGGTCGCGCCGCTCGCGCATGTGTTGCAAAGTCTCGTCGCGAGCATCTCGCATCTCTTGCATCTTTACATCACGGACATCTCGCATCTCCTTCACCTTGTGCTCCTTAACCGAGCGCAGCGAATCCAGTCCTTCCTCCTTCATCCGCTGGAACTTATCCGAGGCCGTCTTGAGTCCGTTCAGATTGGTGGTCAGGGAAGCGGCGGCTTCTTCAACGCGGGCGCTCCAAGCATCAACATCAATACGGTGTTTGAGCTCCCTGATCCGCTCCATCATCAGATGACGGTCAGCAGCAACCAGTCTGCGTTTGATGGTGAGTTTGTTGACGCGTTTCAGGTCGTGCGCCAGACCCAGCTTACTGAGCGTCCAAATAACGATTTTTGCCGGGTCAAATTGCCACCACCGTACGCCGTTGCGGTAGTCGCCGGCAAACGTGTGATGGTAATTGTGATACCCTTCCCCGAAGGTCAGAATGGAGAGGATAAAATTATTAACGGCTGTATGTTCGGTGCTGTAAGGCTGCGATCCCCACATGTGTGCGAGGGAGTTGATGAACCATGTGCAATGGTGGACCAAAAACATGCGCAGCAATATTCCAATGACAAAAGAACCGAATGGGTCTCCAGTAACAGCCCACAAACCAATCCATACGACCACATTCGCAGTCACCATCAGCAGTGAGTAATGGTTGTGCTGTGCCTGCAGGGAGGGCCGTTTCCACAGGTCCTGGATGATTCGCGGATTGATCTCGGGCCTTTTTTTGAGCATCCACAGCACATGCGAATGCCAAAACCCTTTCGGAGCGCTGTACGGATCCAGATCGGTGTCCACATGACGGTGATGGATACGATGATCATGGGACCACGAGAAAATGCTACCCTGTGTAGCCACAGTACCCCAAAACGCCAAAAAAGCCTCAATGGCGGGATGGGTGCGATAGGTTACATGGGCGTACAGGCGATGGTATCCCATCGTGATAGCCAACAAGCAGAGTGTCCAAATGGCTGCCGTACCCCACACCAGACTGGCCGATACGTCATACTGTATCAGGTACAGCGGTAACAGAACGATCAGGAGGAGGTGGTAGCCACCAAGGAATAACAAGTTGGTCCAGTCAATGGACCAAGAACGCGTGGGGGCGTTTTTTGCCTGGGACATGAAAAAGCACTCGTGTCTCGTTGAAATGTCACGAAAGATAACCACTTCAGATACCTGCAACCACTCCGTTCATCGTAGATCGTAGGAGGATGCAGGGCAGCAGGGTAGGGGATTGTACTACGGTACCTTCGAAACCTCACCTACATTCCGCAGGACTGTAGCGGTGTATTATATCCACCGAAGCCGATCGGAACTGCTGAAAGTAGAAACCCGATCGGTACATCACCTCTCAGTGATGATTGGTTCTGGGTGAAGCTGCCCGGCCTCCGAAGGAGGCCGGGCATGCTTTTTATGTGGCTATGTAATTGGATCTTGACACATTGGATCCTGGCGCATTGGATTCTGACGCAGCGGAGCCTGACGCAGTGGATCCTGGCTCAGCGAGCCACGACGACCGGTACGGTACGATCGAAGACGGTACCTCCGAAGCTCTCGACCCGGAGCCGTAGATAGTACACACCGGCCGCCATACCGCTCACATCATAGGTATGTGCAATCCACTGGTCACCATCCTGGAATCCGGAATCGGATCGGGACAATTCGCGTCCGCGAGCATCATGCATGGTCAGGGTCGCGTATCCTTCGGCCGACATGAAGTAGCGCACCTCGACAGACTGATGTGCCGGGTTGGGAAACGCGCTCGTCATGACAAAGCGGTTCGGCTCGGCAATATCAAGTTCGAGACGGGCAAGCTCTTGTTGCCTGCCGTCCGTGCTGGAGGCAATAAGGAGATACGTAACCTCCGACTCGCCCGCCAGAGAAGCGTCCGTATATGAGGTGGTGACGCTGGGGTCCAGCAAAAGCGTGTAGGTACCGGAATCGGTAATACGACGGATCTCAAGGGCGTCGAATCCGAAGTTCTCCGTGATGGACCATTGCAGACTTACGGCGCCGTCCGAGTCTACGGAACCCGACATCGTGGCCTCTCCAAGAGGCTCATTGCCCGTAATCAACACCTGGCTGACGCGTGTAATCAGCTCGGGAATGCGTGCATAATTATTGTCCCCCGGACAGGCCGTTTGGCTGAAGTCACGATGACCACGAATCAATGCAGGCTCCACCCCATATCGCTCACTGAGGAAGGCGAACAGGTTGATATAGGTAGCAAATGCCTCCGGCGTGATTTCTTGCTCGCAACGGGAGCCTTCGGGTTGGTGATAACACCCCATGATGACCACGCCGATGTTGCCGGTATTGGCGCCGCCTACATGAGCTCCCTGTGCCAACACAGGTACCTGTGAGAGGGAGGTGCTGTTGTCCATGAAAGGACGACCCTGATAAAGATTCCCCGCGCGGTCTATACCGAACTGGTATCCTATGTCACTCCATCCTCTCACGTTCTGATGCAGGTCCTGCATAGCCCGCATCTGAGCTTTCCCTTCTTCCTCGTTTTCCGCGGAGTACCCGGCAGCATGATGCCACGTCATGTAGTCATAGGACGGGCGCGCCAGGTTGACAGGTGTGCCACGGAAAGGCTGTGCACCCCAGGATGCCCTGTTGATGAGCGGAGGAGGAATGATCGTCCCGGTCTTCAGGCCCACCAGTGGTTGTACATCGGACGGCGCAGATTCTTCCGGGTAGGCTCTCGTGTCAAAAAAACCCACATCCCGGATAAGGATGGTACTACCTTCGGCACCGTAGGCCCGTATCTCGAACGAAGAGGCTGGAAATACCGAGTCTTGTCGGTACCCTGCCACCGCGGTACCACCTGTGGCTGATGCAACAAGGTACATCGACTGCCATTCGGTGGGCGACGAGTCGGGATCAAACCGGATGAGGACCTCATCCGGCTCCTGATCGAAGCCTATTTCCACGGCAACACCGTTTACCTCGTTCAGAGGCAGTGAACCCCTGACACCGACGGAGAGCCGCTTGTCGGCCCTAACAGCCTCCAGTGCTGTCGTCTCCACCGACACATCCACCACGTCTGATAGCGCTTGGGCTTTCGCTTCTGCGGTTAATAGCGATGTGAAAGCGCACACAACCAGGACGGTAGTGCACAGAGATCTGATGGACAGCATGAAGGAAAGAGGATTCAGAGGGGGCTGAAACAGGCAGTACGCAAGGGTACCGTACCAATCAGAATATCAGGTTGAACGTGTACCAGTGCGTCTGTTCGAGTCGTCCGAAGTCAGCATAGGCATAGTCAAAGCTTACACGGGTGGAGCGATCAACGCGCATGTTCAGGCCCAATCCCCACGTGAGTCCTTGTTCGCTATCCCGCTCGAACCGGTTTCGGTATCCCACCCGCAGAGCCAATAGCTCGCGAAAAGAATATTCCATCCCGGAGTTCACGTACTGGTTGTTGTCGTTGGGCGTGGAGGTGTCCGTTGTAACGACAACACGGTGATCCGCGGTGTTAACTGCATCCCATGCCAGACCTACCCGGAATACGAGAGGAAGTGGGAAACGATCGAGGAGGTACTCCGTGTTGACCACTTCCACATTGCCTTCCTGATTCTGGTCCGGATCAACGCTGAAAATGATATCCCGACCGCTCATCTGCATTTTAGGGCCGAAGTTGGACATGCTTGCGCCCAATCTGAGGGCCTCGTAGGGCGTCGTGAAGAGGAGCCCGATGTCGAACGCCGTCGCCGTTGCACTACTGTGCCAGATTTGCTCCCGGATGTACTTGACCGTGGTTCCTATCGAAAAACGGTCGGTCAGAGCCCGCGCGATCGAAATCTGAAGGGCAAGGTCCTGTTTGCTGAAACGCTCGCCCGTACCCTCAGGCTGACTGATGGTGCGCACTTCCATGTCACCAGAATCCAGATACAGAAGGCTGGCTGCCAGCGTACCCATGGATCCCAGGCTGAAGCCGACGGCTGCATGGGAATAGGTAATGTCAGCCAAGTACTGGGTTGTCGATAATTGCAGGGCTCCACCGCGAATACTGCTGAGCCCCGCCGGGTTCCAGTAAAGAGCCGACAGGTCACTGGCCTCAGCGGCAAAGCTTCCGCCCATGGCTATTGCACGTGCACCAACGCCCAGTTTCAAGAACTGGGCTGCTGTGGTGCCAACTTTCGTGATGGTTTCTGTTTCGCCGTCATTCGATAGCTGTGCGCGTGCAGGTAGTGCCAGCAAAATGACGAGAGCGAGGGAGGACAGCGTTTTCATGAGCTGTGAAGTATTGGAAGTTGTACCCGTCATTTGATCACCGCGAATTTACCGATGAACGTTCCTTCTGCTGAATCCACGTGATAGATGTAGAGTCCGTAGGCAATGTTAATGTTATCCTTGGTGCGCAGATCCCAGAAGGCTTTGCCGTCATCAAGCGTACTATTGTGCTCAATCGTATCGACCAGTTCACCCGCAAGGGAATAGATGCGAATCGTGGCCTTGGCAGGCACGTTGGCAAAATACAGGCGGCGATCACCTCGCTGCGATCGTGACACCGGGTTGCGGGGTTCCAATTGGTTGGTTGCCACGTAGGGGTTTGGGACCACGTAAATCTCCCTCAATTCCTGCTTGACCAAATCTGCGTCTGTTGCGGCAGCCACGGTAGCAAACTCAAAGGCATCCGATGCGGCAAAGGGCTTCCGCGTCTGGATGTAGAAAACATCTCCGCTGCCGGGTGTGGCACCAACATCATCGAACGTGACCTGCCATGAGGCAGTCAACCGATCATCAACGATGTCCAGGAAGATGATGGCCTCGTTCACATCCCATTCGCCATCCCGGTCAAGATCGGTGACGAAGACGTCAATAGGCTGGTTGCCGTTGGTCAGGTTGACGACCGTAAAGGGTAATGGAAGATTGTTGGAGAAGCCGTTTGACACAATGGAGTCATCAAAGGTGATCTCAT
>JAAZVD010000064.1 GCA_018623785.1 Bacteroidota bacterium
ACTACCATGGTTCGGGCAATCGTCCCGGTGGCGCCGTCATCGACGGATCGTACAAGTTGATCGAGTGGTTTGAGACGGGCGATGTGGAACTCTACGACCTTGATACCGACCCCGGTGAACGGAACGATCTGTCTTCCGATCGACCGAATCTGACCACGGAGCTTCGGACCTTGCTGGATGCCTGGCGATCTGATGTCGAGGCCAAAATGCCCCGCCCCAACCCGGACTGGAGCGAGGAATAGGCGCTTATTGGACAGCAGCGGCAGTTCCAACCGAGCGTACTCAGGATGGGGGAGTCTGTCTTCCGACCGTTGGAAGCGAGTTGTACAGTTGTACGCTTCGAATACGACCATTGGAACCGAGTTGTACGGTTGTACGTGTCGATTCCAACCAAGAAAAAAACGAGGCGATGGTACACCTGATCGTCGAACCCGACCTTTCACTTCCCTATCACGACTACGGTCAACCATGTCCCGCTTTGCGCCCTTCATTCTGGCCCTTCTCGTGGCTGCTCCCGCGGCTGCCCAGAGCACCATCGCCCTCGAACCGGGCATGGTCATCACGAAATCCGTGACCATCACACCGGGACACTACCGCATTCCGGCCGACTCCACGGGCGCCATCATCATCCAGGGGGATGATATCGAGGTCGATTTCAATGGTGCGATCCTCGATGGCGGGCAGCTCGGGCAGGCTCCCGACACCTTTGCCGGCACGGGTATCCGGGTCGAACGGGGCTCGGGCGTCGTCCTCCGCAACGCCACGGTCAAAGGCTACAAAATAGGTCTCTGGGCTTCGGATACCCCAGGAATCCGCATCACCGAATCCGACTTCTCCTACAACTGGCGGCAGTGGCTAAAATCCATCATCGAGCGCGAACATCTCGACGACTGGATGTCCTATCACCAGAATGAACGGGACGAATGGATGCGCTATGGCGCCGCCATCTATCTGCGGCGTGCCAACGGCGCCCAGGTGGATCATGTGCGTGTGACAGGCGGACAGAATGGCATCCTCATGACGGAGGTCAACGAGGGCCTGTTCTACAACAACGAGATCACCTACAACTCGTCACTCGGAATCGGTATGTATCGCTCATCGGGTAACGTGGTCATGCACAACAAGCTGGACTTCAACGTCCGCGGCTACTCCCACGGCGTATACAACCGGGGGCAGGACTCGGCGGCCATCCTGCTCTACGAGCAATCCTCGAACAACGTGTTCGCCTACAACTCGGCCACGCACTCAGGCGACGGTCTCTTTCTGTGGGCCGGTCAGACCACGATGGATACGGGCGAAGGCGGCTGCAACGACAACCTGATCTACGCCAACGACTTCTCATACGCTCCGACCAACGGCATCGAAGTAACGTTCAGCCGCAACCACATCGAAAAGAACGTGATGAAAGGCTGCTGGCATGGCATCTGGGGCGGCTATTCCTACGACACCGCTATCCTGGACAACGTCTTCGAGGACAACGATGAGCACATCGCCATCGAGCACGGCCAGGACATTGACATCGAAGGCAACGTCTTTCGCGGTGGAGACCTGGGAGTCTACGCGTGGGAACGCGCTGACCAGCCAGCCGACTGGGGGTATTCGGAAGACCGCGACGTCCGCAGCCAGAATTTCCGGATCATGGGCAACACATTCGAGGGTGTCAGCAAGCCGCTACAGATACGCGCCACCGACAGCGTAACCGTCCGGGCCAACACATTCGCCCATTTCGATGAGATCGAGCTGGTGGACGGGTTGGATATCCAGGTAGGGGGGAACGCCTTTCCATTCTACGAAAACGGCGCAGCCCTGCCCGTGGGAGGCTCCCTCGGTGGCTGGAACGACGGCTTGTTCGCTGTGGAACTGGAGCGGGAAGTGAGTTCGGCACCCGCTGTCCCTCCCATGCCACTACCCGACGCCCAACCGGTCCGAATGCCGGAAGACGCTCTCCAGACGCGTGAATACATCCTGGTCGATGAGTGGGGGCCTGTCGATTTCCGCTCGCCGGTGCTCTGGCCCCGGTCTCCCCGCAAGCAGGTTGAGCAGGAGTTCGAACTCGTGGGACCGGCTGGCACCTGGCGTGTAGTTGAAACCAGCGGCGTGGAGTGGATGTCGGAGGACGAAGGCACGATCCCTGGAAGCATCACGCTACGCCGGACCGAAGAGGATGTGGTGGACATCCGCATCCAGCTCGAGTACACTGGTGGCGAGGTAACCGACCGGTTTGGCAACGTGACGCCTGCCGGGGAGCCCTTCGCGTTCGGCTATGCGTACTTCTTTGTACCTATCGAGTGGACCGTTTCCATGTTCAATTACACGGATGAAACCGATCAACGCGAGCAATACGACGTCTTCCGCGAGCTGATCGAAGGCAAACCGGTCCACACCGAAACCACTACCGATCTCGGCTATCAGTGGTACGGCGAACCCGGCCCGGGCCTGGGGAGGGACCACTTCGCTACGGTATCAACGGGGTCCATCAACGTCCCGGCAGGGCGCTACCGCCTGGACCTGACCAGCGACGATGGCGTGCGGGTGTGGCTCGACGGAAAGGTCATCCACGACGACTGGACTTATCACCCCCCACGTCTGGAGCAGATTGAACTGGAGCTGGGTGGCCGACATGACCTGCGCATCGAGCAGTTCGAAATCAACGGCTTCTCGACGATTGCAGCCACGCTGGAGCGGCTGGATTGAACGCTAACCGAGAATAATCAGCCGATCAGGCGCATGAACTCTGCGCGGGTGCGCTCGTCCTCAAAGGCACCACTGACAGCAGAGGTCGTGGTCGAGGAGTGCTGCTTTTGAACGCCGCGCATCACCATGCACATGTGGGTGGCTTCAATGACTACAGCGACGCCTCTAGGCTGTAACACCTCGTTGATCGCATCGCGGATCTGCATGGTCAGACGTTCCTGCACCTGAAGGCGGCGAGCAAACACATCAACGACGCGTGGGATCTTGGACAGACCAACAATCCGACCATCCGGGATGTAGGCTACATGCGCTTTGCCGAAGAAGGGCACCATGTGATGCTCGCACAGGGAATAGAGCTCGATGTCCTTCACCAGGATCATCTCGTCGTAGTCTTCCTTGAACAGCGCCTTGGTCAGGATTTCCTTGGGATCGAGGGAGTATCCGTGCGTCAGGAACTGGTGAGCCTTGGCCACACGCTCCGGCGTCTTGAGTAGTCCTTCGCGCTCAGGATCTTCTCCAATATGAGTCAGGATACTATATACGTTGGCCGCAATGGCCTCGGTCGAATCCACCCCGTAGTGATCGATGCGACGATACCGGGGCGATACCGGGAAGTCATCGTCTTCATCCAGATGCGGATGCGAGGGATGATTAGTGGACAGGGAATGGGGAGTACCATGCCCGTCGCCACCGACGGCACCTAAATCGACGTTGCTCTTCTGGCTCATGATGGCTGGAGAATGTGGTCGCTGGGTGCTGGGACGACCGGTTGCTGAATCGCGGGCTTCTTTGTGTACTCAGGTCGACTGGAGTTACTGCAGGGGATATTGTGCGGTGTACGAGAAGCGGATGGGTAACGGAAATCCGCCCATCCACACCCAAGACTGATTCACAAAACGCTCATGGCGTGGGCTTTGAACGCTTCTGCGACTAGACGTCTGGTCAACCCCGTCATCCGGCTTCCTTCAACATGCTTCTCGATATCCTAACCAAGCTGCCGGTCCACCTGCGCGAGCGCTGTCACCTTCCCGACCCCGATCGTCATGCCGAGGATGGTTCGTTCGTGCTCTACTGGATGCACCATGCGGTCCGGGCCGATGAAAACCCGGCGTTGGACGTAGCCTGTGCCCTGGCAACGCTGACCGCCAAGCCATTGCTGGTCTATCAGGGACTGGCTGGACGCCATCCGTACAACAATGATCGTCACCACACCTTCATTCTTGAGGGTGGCCGGGATGTCCACAAGGCTTTGACCGATCGGGGTATCCGGCATGTTTTCCACTTGGCTGACGACCCGGCCGTAGCCGGTCCCCTGCGAGAGCTGATCAGCCAGGCAAGTCTGGTAGTCACTGAAGACTATCCGGCACCTCCCTTCCCAGTCTGGCAGCGAAATCTGATGGCGAGCGACGACCGCCCTTGGATCCTGGTTGATGCATCCTGCATCGTGCCCATACGCAGCATCGGTAAGGGCTATTCCCGCGCCTACCACTTCCGAAACCGCATGGGAGAGGAGGCCATGGAGCGCGCCTCCAGGGACTGGCCGGAATCCACCGCCCAACCCTTAGCGTGGCAGGGGGACGTCCGAGGAGAGGTCAACTGGTCCCTACCCATTGCCGATCTGGTTGCCGGTTGCCGCATAGACCATGCTGTAGGCCCCGTTCCACATACCCGTGGCGGAACAGCGGCGGCAACGCAGCGCTGGGAGCATTTCCTTGCGACCGGAATGAAGGGGTATGCGCGAAAACGAAATACCCCCACCGCGGAAAACGGGGTCAGCCGGATGAGCCCCTATTTGCACTATGGCCATATTTCTCCCTTCAAGTTGGCGCGCGATGCTGCCCGACACGGATCGTCCGGTGCCGAGAAATTCCTAGATGAGCTCCTGATCTGGCGTGAACTGGCCTTCAATCTGTGTCTGCACAACGATGATGTCGAATCGGTCAGTATTCTACCCGAGTGGGCGCGGACAACGCTGTTAGATCATTCGAAAGACGATCGTCCCGCCCTGTACGATTGGGAGCAGCTGGCGCGTTCGAAGACGGAAGATCCTCTGTGGAATGCCGCACAGACGTCGCTTCTTGTTCATGGCGAACTGCACAACAATGTTCGCATGACATGGGGAAAGGCTGTGCTGGCATGGACACGTTCGCCACAGGAAGCCCTCGAGATGCTCATCGATCTCAATCACCGGTACGCTCTGGACGGTTCGGATCCGAACTCGTACGGCGGAATCCTGTGGTGCCTGGGTATGCTGGACCGACCCTTCTATCCGGAACGGCCGATGCTGGGTACCGTGCGTCCGCGATCTTCCAAGCGCCATGCACAACGTATGGATATGCCGGTGTACGAGCGATTGGTATCCCGGCCGGCCCGGGGTAGCGCACTGCGCATCGGAGTCATCGGCGCCGGGCCGGCCGGTCTCATGGCCGCCCGGACCCTGGCAGACCATGGGATGGAGGTAACGGTGTTCGACAAGGGCCGGGGTCCGGGCGGCCGCATTTCAACCCGACTCTTTGACGGCGGCGCCGTAGACCATGGAGCCCCCTTTCTTCGCTTCACCGACGAGCGCCTCAAACCCTGGGCGCAAGCGTGGGCCCGCCGCGGTCTGATCAGTCGATTCAAGGCCCGGATTCACCCGCTGTCCCATACATCAGACTTCGAAGACCAATGGACCGGTGTGCCCGATATGAGGGCCTTGGCCCGTTTTCTGGCGGAAAATGCGAACATTCATCAGTCGGTGCGGATTGAGCGCCTGCGTTCGTCCGAGGAAGGTTGGTATTTGACAGCCGAAGATGAAAGCGCGTTTGGACCGTTCGATGAAGTGATCATTGCCACCCCTGCTCGACAGGCGTCGGCCCTTCTATCCGGCGTATCCCCTCGATTACTGCAAAGTCTGACCAGTGTCGATATGCAGCCCGTTTGGACGACCTTGCTGGCCTTTGACGCGCCCCTCGACGTTGAATGGGATGCAGGATCCAGGCTCTCAGATGTGCTGAACCTGGTCATCCGAAACAATGCAAAACCGCTTCGCAAAGGCGCCGAATCGTGGGCTCTGCATGCATCCCAAGAGTGGTCAACGACTCATCTGGAGCGTGGTGCTGATGACATCGCCCGTGACATGACCGCGGCGTTCTCAGAGTTCCTTGACACTTCCCTTCCAACGCCCATCTTCGAGAGAGCACACCGCTGGCGCTTTGCCCGCACCTCCCACGGTGCTTCCGAAGAATGCCTTCGTGATAACGACCTGAAGCTGACGGCATGCGGAGACTGGGCTACGTGCGGACGGGATGACGTGTCACACGCGTGTGGCATTGAAACCGCACTACTGAGTGGACAGGCCGCCGCGGGACGCATTCTTGGCTCCGCAACGCTGGCGCTGCCAACGCCCGGCCTTCAAAAGACACTATTCGCCTTGGAGGAACCTGCATGACCGCACGCCCCATTATCATGGGGGTCGATCTATCAGGTCCCTCCAATCATGCTGACACGGCGTGCGCCGTGTTTGAGCGACAAGGAGAGACGCTCATGTATCGCCGGCACCTGACATGGTTGGGTGATGCCGATCTCCTGCACGTGGTCGATGGTTCATCGCGAGGCGCATCCTTGACCATCGGACTGGACGCACCGCTTTCATATCAAGACGGTGGCGGTGACCGTGTACGGGACCGGGAGCTTCGTTCTATCCTGACAAAGGCTGGAATGCCGTCGGGGACGATCATGACGCCTACCATGACCCGTATGGCCTACCTCACGCTGCGCGGTGTGTCACTCTCCCGCATGATTGCGTCCGCTCATTCCGACGCGGCCATCGTAGAGGTCCACCCGTTCGGATCGCTGGCACTGGCGGGCGCTCCCGTTACCGATCTGACCGCCGTCAAGAAAGATGCCTCCGCACGGGAGCGCATTGCTTCGTGGCTGACTGACAACGGCATGGACGGCTTGCCCAACCAGGAATTTTCAGATCATGAACTGGCAGCTTTCGGCGCCGCATGGGCCGCATGGAAATGGCAGTCGGGAACAGCCGCTTGGACGGCACCGGCAGAAATACCTTCCCATCCTTTCGCTTTTGCCTGCTGATCATGAACCAGACTGTAGGCACCACTCGCAAACTGATCTTCATCTGTCCGGATCAACTGAACCCGGACAGCCCCACCCTGCGTGGAGCCGACCCGAACCAGGACATCATCGTCTTGGGGGAGAGCCGCGCGGAGGCGACGCGATTTCCGTTCCATATCCAACGCATGACGCTGATATTCTCGGCCATGCGTCATCGGGCCGAAACGCTGGAGCAGGCTGGTTTCCAAGTCGACTACCACGCGATCACGGATGAGGGCGCCGACACATTAACCGATGTGCTGCAAGCTGCCATCGAGCGTCATCGCCCCGAATGTATCCGGATGACCCGGCCCAACCGGTTCGATCTGATCGATGGGTTCGAACGGATTGCCGACGAAGCTCGCCTACCGCTGGAGTACGTCGAAGACACCCATTTTCTGACCTCGCCGGAGGAATTCACGGTATGGGCCGAGGGCCGCAAAACGCTGGTCATGGAGCACTTCTATCGCGCTAAGCGTAAGGAAACAGGCTATCTGATGAACGGCAATGAACCTGCCGGTGGCGAATGGAATTTTGATGGTGACAACCGCCAATCCTTTGGTAAAAAAGGACCCGGCTTGAAGGTCGAGCCGCTGCGCTTTGAGCCCGACGCCATCACCCGGAAAACCATACAGGATCTGCAATCCGTGCTTCCGGACCTTCCCGGTTCAGCCGCCTCATTCGGTTGGCCCGTCACCCCGGAGCAGGCCCGCAGGGTGCTGCACCATTTCGTCGAACACCGTCTGCCCGATTTCGGCCGGTGGCAGGATGCCATGTGGACGGATGAACCATGGCTGTTCCATTCGCTCATCTCCCCGGCCATCAATCTGCAGCTGTTGGATCCTCGGGAGGCTATTGAAGCGGCAGAAACAGCATATCGGAGCGGCAAAGCACCCTTGAATGCCGTGGAAGGATTCATTCGGCAGATTCTGGGATGGCGCGAGTTCATCCGGGGCATCTACTGGTTGGAAGGCCCCGGGTACGGCAACCGTAATGCACTTGGTGCCGAACGGAAGTTA
>JAAZVD010000065.1 GCA_018623785.1 Bacteroidota bacterium
CACAGGCCTGGATCTGCCCTATCTCATGGTCACGCACAGGATGCAGTGTCTGCCCGGCAGGTCAGCCTATACGGGCAGCGAATCCTCGGGAACGACCTTGAGATCCTTGTAGCGCTCGGTCAGGGCTGAAAGATCTTCGGTATACCGAGGTGCTACGCGATACAGGAGACGCACGACGCCCAAGGTTTCCGCCTCATAGGGCACACGGCCCCACGTGTAGTCTTCCTTGAGCACCTCGGCCACCGTACGGATATGCTGAATGGCTTTCTGGTCGGATACGGGGATTACAGCTTCAATCTCTTCGAACCCGGCATCGATGGTAGCAATCAACTTATCCCTGAGCTCCTTGAGGCCAATGCCACGCAATGCGGAGACAAAGGCCGCATGGGGAAACTCGTTCTTGAGCGCCAGGAGGTCGAGCGGGTCCTCGATGGCATCGACCTTGTTGAATACCAACAGCGTAGGCTTGTCTCGAACGTCCAACTCCAGCAGCGTCCTCTGAACCACGTCTTTGTGCTCATGGAAACTTGGGTGTGAGGCGTCCAAGACATGCATCAGGATGTCTGACTCGCGCACCTCGTCCAAGGTGCTCTTAAAGCTTTCGATCAGTCGGTGAGGCAGCTTTCGGATGAACCCGACCGTATCGGACAAAAGGACATCGCGCCCCGGCGAAATCTCGACCGTGCGGGTCGTGGCATCGAGTGTGGCAAAGAGCCGATTTTCTGCCAAAACGCCCGCTCCGGCAAGCTCATTCATCAAGGTGGACTTACCTGCGTTCGTATATCCGATAAGGGATACCCGGGTGAAGTTGGCGCGACCCTTGCGCTGCGTAGTCCGTTGCCGATCAATCTTGACCAGGCGCTCCTTGAGCGTGGCGATGCGTGTTCCGATCAGGCGGCGGTCCGTCTCGATCTGGGTCTCTCCCGGTCCCCGCATGCCGATGCCCCCCTTCTGACGGGAAAGGTGCGTCCACTGACGGGTCAATCGCGGCAGGAGGTACTCCAGCTGTGCCAGCTCGACCTGGGTCTTGGCTGTAGCCGTACGGGCATTACGCGCAAAAATATCCAGGATCAGCGCCGAGCGATCCAAGAGTTTACAGCCCACCTCACGCTCGATATTACGGACCTGGATGTTGCTGAGATCATCATCAAAAATGACCAGGTCGGCTTCTTTCTCGGCCACGCGTTCAGCAAGCTCCTGAACTTTCCCTTTACCAACGAACGTAGCCACATTGATACGCTGCACGGCAGGCACGATGATGTCAATCACATAGGCACCCGCGGTATCGGCCAAAAGGGCCAACTCGCGGATGGAATCATCCACGTCTCGTCTATCATCGCCGGGGGTTACCACCCCGACCAGTATGGCGCGCTCCTTGCCTTCGCTTTTGGCTCTTGGGCGATCTTCGTTCGGACTGAAAATGGCAGTTACTGGATTAATTCAGTTGTTCAGGGCCTGACCATGACGGATACGTTCCTTATGCGCTACCGTAGACTGGTCCAATTTCAAGCGAACCAAGCGGCGGAATGGATCGACCCGGGTGCTCGGCACGAGCACATCAAAACGCTTGCGCGCTCCCGCGAGGTCCTGGTACAGAAACGTGAACCGAGCATACGACGCATTGTTTTGCTCAAACCAGTCGGAAATTTGACCCCACCCGACAGCCTCAGCCCTACGACCTGTCTCGGGAGTGATGCCGTAGTCGGTCACAACTACCGAGCCGGACAGGAACGTGGCCACAAACCAGAGCATGCCCCCGAGGACGTACCCGGCAAACACGCCATCGTCCACCGCCGCCAACGTGTTGCGGGAGTAGAGCGTGAAGACGAGGACAAGACCCATGAAGACCGAGGGCCAGATGAGAAAACTGCCGGTGCGCCGAGAAACCCATGTCATTTTCACGCGACGGATCCGGCTACGCTGCATGATGGTCATGCCCAGCAGAACACTGGTCACGGCAATAAACGATGCCACCAGTACGATATGAAGCGTCGTGATCACGTCAGGTCATGATGCCGGTTCTCATGCAGCGGCCTCGGGCCTGTACTGCTTGGCAACAACCATTTCGGCCAGTAGAAAAAGCAACGCCAGGCCCATGAAGGCGTTCCATAATTCGAGGCCGGTACGGGCGGTACGAAGCTGTTCTTCCAGGGGCGCACCTGACGTCATGCCAACCTCCATGACACCCACCTGCGTAGCCGTGAGTGTAGAGAGTTGGTCAGCAACAGCGTCCGGATCAGCCAGCGTCAGGTCCGACTCAGCCGCCGGAGGATGCACGATAACGCGGCGCTCGATGTCCTCCCCCGCCATAACGTCGTAGATACCCGGCAGAAAGTAGGGACCCGAAAGTGTGGTCACGATGCCACCGAATACCTCTCTTTGTTCCGGGATGAAGGTTTCTCCATTGCCATTGCGCACTCGGATCTCGACGCCCGGATCCACTCCCTGCACCAGGAGCTGCAGGGACGAGCCTGCCTCCATGGCATCCCCTGCAAGAGATCCTCCTGCAGACAGGTACACCAAGGACCTGTAGAGTATGGGCAAGAACAGCCCGCGCACCGGAAAATCACTCCAGGATACGCCGGCCTCGGTCGCAACCATCAGCAGGGTGCCTCGACCGGATCGGATTTCCTGTAGAAAAGGGCGGCCGCTGCTGAGACCGATGATGGTCTGTTCATTTCCGGCTCCCGGAACGTAGGAGATCGTCTTGAAGAGTGTTGGCTGCTCAAGGGTGGGCCGTTCTCCTTCTGGACCCGGTTCGAACATGCCTTCGAAGACGGGGTGGTCGGTGTCGACCCGGTCGAACATACCCACCGCAACGCCCGCGGCCGGTTCGGCGTCGGGAGCGGCTTCGGTAATGCCGGCAATCCGTCCAGCACCCAGATTACCGAGAAGCGCGTTGTAGTCGTCCAAGGACACGTCATCGCCGGCAAAAAAGAGGACGCCGCCACCACCCTCCATGTACTGCTCAATGGCGGCTCGTTCGCCGGAAGACAAGGTCTGGACACCTGCCAGGATCACAGCGTCAAACGCTCCAAGAGCCGTCGATGCCAATGAGGTTTCCGGAATACGCTGTGTTACGAAGCGACCGGAACCTTCGGAAAGCTCCGAAGAAAGAGCCAGGCGAAGGTATCGTGTCTCCGCACCAGAGCCTTCCACGAGGAGCAGACGGCGCTCCTCTGGCACCTGCAGAGCAACATCCCGGACGTTGTCGAAGAGATACGGGTTGTCCTCCAGTTCCACCCGCCCGGACAGCCACCCTGTGCCACGCGGAGAGGCGGTCAGTTGGGTGCTGGTCTGTGCGTCAGCAGGTATATCCACAGTGGACTGTGCAATACGCTGCCCGTCAAGCACGAGAGATACGACCAAGCCTCGGACATCTTCGCGGCCATGGTTGGTAATAAGCGCTTCGAACCGGACCGGTTGACCGTCAGATACGATCTGGGACAATACGCGAACGTCTGAGACAGCCACATTGCCGCGTCCGTCTGTGCCCACTGGTACCAGGAGAATCCGCGTATCCTCCGGCACATCAGCGGCCAAGGAATCAGATACGGCCGTCTCCTGGAAATCGGAAAGCACGAACATCTCCCGGTTAACCGTGGGGCGATCCCGAATCAGCTCCGATGCGCGGCGAATACCGCTGGCCAGCGTTTCGTGTCCCGTTCCCGTCTCCAGATCTTTGAGGGCCGCCACGGCTGAGGCGGTGTTTTTATGGAACGTTGGCCGGTATGCATCGGCCGGCACCGGCACCAGTAGAATCTCATCCCCGGGTTCTGCCTGCTGCAAGAGCGCTTCGGCAAGCATACGTACCTGATCCTGGTAAGAACCACCACCGTCGCGCAGGGTCATAGAGGCAGAGCGATCCACGACGAGTACCGTGGTCGTGCTACCCGAGCCACCCAGTGAGGCAGCAAGCGGTCCCGTCAATGTGGGCCGGGCAAAGGCCACGACAAGTGCGGCTATGGCCAGCGTTCTGAGCAGCAGGAGCAGCCACTGTTTGACCCGTACGCGCTGCATGGTGCTCTTTTTCAGTTCGTGGAGAAACACCAACGAACTGAATGCCACCCGGCGGGGGCGCCTGAAATTGAACAGGTGAATGATGAGCGGGATAGCCGCAGCCGCCAGACCAAAAAGCAGCAGCGGATTGAGAAAGGTCATACAGCGAGGAGGACGGGAATGGACTTCAAGGGCCCCTTGTTTGAGCCCGGCCATGATCAGGCACAAGCCCTGGCCTGCAGACCCATCCTAACCGGATGTTCTGCAGGCAGTTCCGACGGAATACAAGCATATGCAGTACGTGAAACGGGCTGACCATGGCGCTCACCGAGAAGGCCGCAGCGCCACGGGCGCGACCCAGTCGCCGATTCACCAAAGGCAGGGATCAGGTGGGTGAACACCGTACACCTTGAAGGAATTTCCATGACGTGTACGGCATCCTTCGATCGCCTCATGCGTTGCTCCCGTTCGATCAGCTTCTACCACCACCCCCTACGTCATCCGTGTCTGCACCGTCCCGATCGTCTGCCGCCGATGCCGAGCGTGCGCGGACCATTACTCTCCGGGGAGCCCGGCAGCATAACCTCAAGGGGATTAATCTGGATCTGCCACGAGGTCGGCTGATTGTGTTTACCGGGCCATCCGGATCCGGAAAATCTTCGCTGGCTTTCGATACGATATATGCAGAAGGGCAACGTCGCTACGTAGAAAGCCTGAGTGCGTATGCCCGGCAGTTCTTGGAGCGTATGGACAAGCCCGACGTGGATCTGATTTCAGGTCTGGCGCCAGCCATTGCCATCGAACAGAAAACGGTTTCGAAAAACCCCCGCTCGACGGTAGCTACGCAAACCGAACTTCATGACCACCTCCGGCTGCTGTATGCACGCATCGGTACCACCTTTTCGCCGACCTCCGGCAAGGAGGTCACGAAAGACTCACCCCGCTCCGTGGCCCGAACCCTGATGGCCGACCTGGAGGAGGGAACGCGGTTTTACCTCTGTTTTCCGTTTCCCACGCACCGAAAGGCGCCCTTGGACCAGGAGATCAAGGTGCTCAAGCAGCGTGGTTTCTTCCGCCTTATCGCCCTGCCCACGGAAAAGCAGGCCGGCAAAGGAAAAACGGAAGAGCTCATCGACCTGAACGAGACAGAAGCCGCCAGCATCCGCATTGCGCGCGATCGATTGCTGGTTCTCGTCGACCGCCTTTCGGCGCGTCCTGGTGATGAGGCCCTGGAATCCCGGGTGGCGGATTCGGTCGAGCAGGCCTTTGACGAAGGTGGCGGGTATGTGCAGGCTGTTCTGGCCGGCAATGGGACCGTCCTTTCTTTTTCGCGCTTTTTCGAAGAGGATGGCATCCGCTTCGAAGAACCATCTGCACACCTGTTCTCTTTCAATTCTCCGCTCGGAGCCTGTCCCACCTGTCAGGGATTCGGCAGGACCGCAGGCATCGATGCCGACCTGGTCATCCCCGACCCGGGTCTATCCATCCGGCAGGGTGCCATTGCTCCCTTCCGCGGAGACTCCTGGAGCCGCTACTTCCGAGACCTGATTCGGGTGGCAGCCGATGAAAAGATCAATATCGACATTCCTTTCAGTCAGCTCGACGAGGCCTCCCTCAAGATCGTCTGGGAGGGAAAGGCCGACTACGCCGGTATTTACGGGCTTTTTCGTCATCTCGAGAAGAAGAACTACAAGATGCACTACCGCATCTTCCACGCTCGATTCCGAGGGTATTCGACGTGTGCTGAGTGCGGCGGCACGCGCCTGCGCAAAGAGGCGTCCTACGTACGCATTGCTGGAAAGACCATCGGCGACATCGGGCAAATGACAACGGCCGAGGCCCGGGCGTTCTTTGAAAATCTGGAGCTGGATACCCACAAGCTTGACGTAGCCGGCCGGCTTTTGGAGGAAATCCGCAAACGGCTTAGCTATCTCGTGGACGTGGGACTGGACTATCTGACACTCGACCGCCTAAGCCAGACCCTGTCCGGCGGGGAGAGTCAGCGCATCCACTTGGCTACCTCACTCGGTTCCTCCCTCGTAGGCAGTATGTATGTGCTCGACGAACCCTCCATCGGTTTGCATCCGAGGGATACCGGGCGATTGATCGGTATCCTTGAGCACTTGCGTGACATCGGAAACACGGTCATGGTGGTTGAACACGAAGAGGCCATGATGCGGGCGGCGGATCACATCGTGGACCTCGGACCCGGCGCCGGAAGGCACGGTGGTCAGGTCGTCAGCCAAGGCACGCTCGAGGAACTCCTGGCCGATCCCCGGTCGCTGACGGGGGCCTACCTGTCGGGCCGCAAGGAAATCCCCGTTCCGGCGACGCGTCGAAAAATCGACACGGACTTGGTAATCCGAATCGAGGGCGCGCGACAGCACAATCTCAAAAATCTGGACGTCTCGTTTCCGTTGGGAGTGTTTGCCTGCGTGACGGGGGTCAGCGGATCGGGCAAGTCAACCTTGGTACAGGACACACTCTACCAGGGTTTGGCCAAACTGAAGGGCTCCCATACGGGCGATACCCACGTGGGGCGACACACTTCCATTCGAGGGCATCGCCTGATCGATGCTGTGGAACTGGTTGATCAGTCCCCGATCGGCCGATCCCCCCGGTCCAACCCGGCAACCTATGTCAAGGCCTTCGACATCATCCGGAAACTGTTTGCCGAAACCTATCAGGCGCGCATCAGGGGCTTGAAGCCGGGCTATTTTTCGTTCAACGTCCCCGGAGGACGATGCGAGACGTGTGAGGGCGAAGGTCTCGTGACCATTGAAATGCAGTTTCTGGCTGATCTGTATCTCGAATGCGAGGCCTGCAAAGGAAAGCGCTACAAGCAGGATGTCCTGGATATCCATTACCAAGGAAAGAGCATAGCTGACGTTCTGGATATGACTATTGAAGATGCGCTGGCGTTTTTCGACGGCCAAGACGCATTGGTTCGCAAACTGGCCGTATTGCAGGATATCGGGCTTGGTTACCTGAGTCTCGGACAACCTTCAAATACCCTGTCCGGAGGCGAGGCGCAACGTATCAAGCTGGCAGCACACTTGGGAAAAACCACTCGGGACAAAACCCTTTACGTCTTCGACGAACCCACAACCGGGCTGCATTTTGACGATATCAGGAATCTTCTCGGCGCCTTT
Source organism: Bacteroidota bacterium (assembly GCA_018623785.1). Classification (GTDB taxonomy): domain Bacteria; phylum Bacteroidota; class Rhodothermia; order Rhodothermales; family UBA10348; genus JAAZVD01. The sequence continues at coordinate 7,152 of JAAZVD010000065.1, forward strand.
GATGCCCTCGTGGAGAACGGACATTCAGTCGTGGTAGTGGAGCACAATCTGGATGTGATCAAAGCCGCAGACTGGGTCATGGACCTTGGACCCGAAGGCGGCGTTCGGGGCGGATTTGTGGTAGCACAAGGCACGCCGGAAGAGGTAGCGGCGGTGCCGGAGAGCCCCACGGGGCAGTTCCTCAAAACGTGTCTGGCGTGATCGCGGGCAGCGGGGTGGCCCCACCCCGCTGCCCGACACCTTTCCGCTCTGATTGTGCGTACCTTGGGGGTCTGTGGAGGACGGCACGACTGTTTTTCGGCACTTACATCCTGGCATAGCGCCCACACGACATGGCATACCAACCACTGGTCAGCTGCATCATGGTAACCGCCGATCGGCACCTGCTGTGCCGTCGGGCCATTCGCTCGTGGGTGGAACAGGATTGGGACAACAAGGAGCTGGTTGTGCTGGATAACGGTGCCGAGCCCATGCATTCCCTGCTGGCTGATCTGCCCACCGACCGGCTGGTCTACCGCCATGTACCCAACAACCCCGAGACAACGATCGGGGAGCTGCGCAATCAGTCCCTGGACATGATCCGAGGAGATTTCGTCATGCCTCAGTGGGACGATGACGATTGGTCGGCACCCGATCGCATTAC
>JAAZVD010000066.1 GCA_018623785.1 Bacteroidota bacterium
AGGCAACATTAAGGGGTGCACCATCCAGAAACACGGCCACCTGACGTTCTCCGGCAGCCCGGATATAGACCAGTGTCTCTCCGCGGGAATTGGTTTGTACACTAGCCGATGGCACAAGGCGCAACGTAGAGGCCACATCGGGTACATCCTGTCGTGACAGTTCCGCTAATTCCACCCGATAGGCACGCCGGGTCCTGTCCTCCTGCCGAGACGCCCCACCGATCACGATCTCCGACAAGTCGTAGGTCTTCAAGGAATCCCGGGACACCTGCTCCTGCGCATGTACGGGAAGCAGCCAACCCAGAGAGCTCAGGAGAAGGATACACAGGCCGAAGGCTGACTGCTTACGGCAGCAATCACGATAGATTCTGAACAACGCAGAAACCCGGGGTGAATGAAACGGACCTGATTCCAAGGGCGGGCAGGAACAACGGTAGGGATCAGAGCAGGGTTCCACGTTTCTTGGGGCGAAGGGGATCGGGATTGTGCCTCCCATGAAACCCGCCGCGGTACGGCAAGGTAGACCCTATCTTCCGGACCCACTCCGCAGCTCAGCCTTCCCATGAGTTCACTGACCCGACAGCTCGTAGATCTGCTTCGTAGCCGTTTGCGGGCTGCCCGTCTACGTCTGCTGACCACTGATCTGATCTTCGGGGCGGTTCGCCTGTTGGGTGCGCTGCTTACGATCTGGCTGGTCCTGGCCCTGTTGGAGTGGGCCTTCTGGCTACCGGCCATGGTTCGATGGGCCTTTGTCGGCATCTCGTCACTGATACTGGGTGCGCTTCTGATTCTAGGTATGGTCCTGCCCATACTTCGCCATACCGGACTGCTTCCCGGTCGAGATGAACTGAATCTGGCCAAACAGATAGGTCGCACGTATCCCGACGTTGGCGACCGCCTTCTGAATCTGCTTCAATTGGCCGATGGCCATCACAGCCAGAGCCCTGAACCTTTCGTCGATCAGGCTGTCCGGCGCTTGGGAGAGCCGATCCGGGATCTGGACTTCACCGGCATTGCAACCTGGACGCCGACTAAAACGTGGTCCCGTTGGGCTGCCATTCCCTTGCTTTCTCTCATCGTTCTCTTGTTGGCAGCTCCGGGACCTTTTCGGCAAGCAACCCACCGCATAACGCATCCCGGCACGACGTTCGAACGAGAAGCGCCCTACGCGCTTGCTGTTTCTCCGGGAGATACCCGATTGATCATCGGAGGGGATCTGACGGTCTTGGTCTCTCTGACCGGCGATGCTCCTGAAGAGGCCCCGCTTTTGGAGACGATTGTTGACGGCGAGCTTCGTTCACGCTTCGTGAACCTTTCTGCGGATTCCTCAGGCGCCTACCGGCATGACTGGACCAACATACGATACCCGTTTCGCTACCGGGTCTCCACAACGTTGGTCACGACACCGTGGTATACGGTCTCGTTGATCGAGCGACCGCTCGTCCAGCAACTGAATGTACGCTTGACCTACCCATCGTACAGCCGTATACCGGCTCAGGCGCTGGAGATCAACACCGGTGATGTTACTGCCCTTCAAGGCAGTCGCGTTGAGATCACCGCTTCCCTTTCCGGGGCTGCAACGACAACAGCCTCACTTCTCTTTGATTCAGGCCGTAGCGTACCAACAGACCTCAATGGCCGCACGGCGAGCGGCAGCTTCAGGGTTCAGGGCGATGATAGCTATCGTATCCAACTGACGTCTCCGGAAGGAATTCAGAATATCGACCCCATTACGTACAGGGTCAAAAGTATTCCCGATGCGTCTCCGACGGCTGCGCTGCTATCCCCGGAGGCTCTTATGGATATCAGTGCCGAAATGGCTGTCCCTCTTCTGGTCCACATCACGGATGACTTCGGCTTTTCTCGGATGACCCTGCACTATCGTCTCTCTGAAAGCCGTTTCGGCGCCATTTCCGACACGTTCAGCGGGAGTGATATTGCCATTCCTTTTGCCTACCAGCTCGACCAAGAAGTCCCCTTTGAGTGGGATATCAAGGAGGTGGCTGACCTCGATCCGGTCCCAGGGGATGTAATCGACTATTACGTCGAAGTTTGGGATAATGACGGTGTTGGTGGCGCCAAACCTGCACAGACACGGATCCATCAGCTGCGAATGCCTTCCCTGGCCGAGCGTTATGAAGCACTCGATGATGCCGAGGACGATACCCAAAAGTCCATCGAAGAACTGCTCCAGGAGGCCGACGAGGCCCGCGAACAATTTGAGGAACTGAGGGAAGATCTGCTCGAGAACCCGGAAGCTGGATTTCACGAAGAGCGGCTTCTGGAGCAGCTTCAGGAACGTCAGCAGGATTTGGAGGCATCCGTGGATGCCGTTGCCCAGCGTATGGAAGAGCTGGCGCAGGATATGCAGGAGAATGATATGGTCTCGGAACAGACCATGGATATGTTCAACGAGCTACAGGAAGTGGTCGAAGAGGTGCGAACGCCGGAATTGATGGAAGCACTCGAGCAGCTCCAGAACGCTCTCGAGAACATGGATCTCAACGAGATGCAGGATGCCCTCGAGAAATTCGAGTTCTCCGAAACCATGTACCAGGAGCGTTTGGAGCGGACCCTTGATTTATTCAAACAATTCCGCGTCCAGCAGGACATGGAGGAAGTGCAGCAGCGAGCTGAGGAGCTGGCCGAAACCGAGGACAAGCTGGCAGAGGAGACGGCCAGACTGGAGAACGAGCAGGCTCAGGAAGCCGATGGTGAGAATCAGCAGCCCTCCGAACGAAATGAGCAATTGGCCAAGGAGCAGGAGCAAGCGTCCGAGGATATGAAGGCCCTCGAAGAGAAGATGGAAGAAGTACTCCAGCGGATGGAAGAACTGGACAATATGCCTTCCGAGGATATGCAGGATTTGCTGGAAGACACTCAGGACCAAGAAATGTCCCAGCAAATGCAGGATAACGCGGAGCAGCTGCGCAACAATGAGTTACAGCAGGCTGGTGAACAACAACAGGAGATGTCCCAGCAGCTTAATCAAATGTCATCCCAGATGAACGACATGCAGATGAGCATGCAGGGCGCACAGATGCAGATGAACATCGCGGCCATCCGCGCAGCGCTCGAGGACATTTTGACGCTTTCCGAAAGCCAAGAGCGGCTTCGACTCGAGGTCCTGGACTTGGCAACGGATTCTCCGCTTCTGAGGGATGCTGCGCAGCAGCAGGTCGAACTGTCCGAGGGTATGGCCATCACATCAGATTCCCTACAGGCCATCGCTCGAGACATTCCGCAGATGACCAGGGATGTACAGCAACGGGCTGGCGACGCCCTGCGCGAAATGAGCGAGAGCACGTCCGCCTTGACCGAACGCGCGGCACGCCGCGCTGCCGGCCATCAACGGGGCGCCATGACCAGCCTAAACGAGCTGGCGCTGTTGCTCTCTGAACTTCTGAACCAGCAGATGAATGGTAGCGGGGCGGGCCAAAGCAATCAGAGCATGGAGCAGATGATGGAACAGCTCCAGCAGATGGGTCAGCAACAGCAGCAGCTGAATCAACAGATACAGCAGCTGCTCAATGACATGCAGGGGCAGCGCCTGACCCAGGATATGATGGAGCGACTTCGTCAAATGGGAGCGCAGCAGGAGCAGATCCGCAACGAACTACGCCAAATGAATCGCAATCGGGATGCCAGGAATCGCCTGCTGGGCGACCTCAACCGGGTGGCAGACCAAATGATGGAAACCATCGAGGAATTGCAGCAAAACCGTGTATCACGTCGCACGGTACAACGTCAACAGCAGATCCTGACCCGCCTCCTGGAGGCCTCCAAATCCATGGAGCAGCGAGGCAAAGACAATAAGCGGGAGGGTCGTTCAGCAGAAGAAATTCTGCGCGAAAGTCCGGCTGCGCTTCCGCTGCCCGAGCAACTGGAACGCCTTCGTCGTGACTTGATCCGTGCACTTGAATCGGGGTATTCAGCGGACTACGAAGACTTGATCCGCCGTTACTTCGAGCTTCTGCAGACGGAGACTGGCCGGAACTGACGCGATCAAGCACTCCTCCAGCGAACTGATCAAAACAGCATCAAAGGCCACACAAGAGGATCAAAGGAATCGGGACCGATCCTCGGGCGTTGGCAGTCGGCATGATTCCCGCTTTCCGAACCACCGGTACCGATTGGCTGCTATCCAGTTGTACACAGCATCACGGATGGTTTTGGGAATGATGCGGAATACCCGCAGGGCCGGCCAGAGGCCGGGCATGTGCCGGGATATTTCCAGGACGGCATCCGACGCCGTCCACACGTTCTTGCCTTCAATAAGGACGATGGAATCAAAGTAATGCTCAGGCAAGCCGTGTTTCCTGAGCACGGCCAGACCCTCCTCTGACTGAAGGGCGCCAAATACGAAACGACCCTCCGGATCCCTGTCGATCAGGAAGTTGACGCTGGTGTTGCAAAGGTTGCAAACACCGTCGAAGAGAACGATGGATCGCACAGAAAGCGTCATGCCGAGGCACCAAGAGCAGACCATCCGAGATAGTGTTTCAGGGGGTGGAACGCCCCCGCACACAACAGGATTCCGCAACCCCTGCAAGCAACGACACAGAAAGGAGGTTCTTCACGCTTCCACGCTTGAAAAAACAGCCATATGTCGGTATTTTATGAGTTCAGCGTGAAGCGCCCTCTGGCCCTGCCACCGGAAGGCCCCGCGCCTGCCCACCGACCGGGAAACGGAGGTGCATCTAGACGTCGTCAACATTGGACATGATTCGACATGCCGGAGATGATCCGACACATAGGACATGATCCGATTTGGGGAGCACGACTGGGCTGTGCTGACCAGTCGTCACGCTCCTCGATAGAAGCCTGTAAGGCCAGCACGTTCCACCCCGGTCCCTTCATCCAGAAAAGTGTGATCAAACCGGTGATCCAGGTATGGCAAACGCGATGAGGATTCTGTTCATCTCAGGCGAAGTAGCACCGTTCTCCAAGACATCTGAATTGGCTTCAATCGTTCGATCTCTCCCGGAAAGCCTCCACGAGTCGGGAAAGTACGAGACTCGGATCATGATGCCGCGTTACGGCACGGTAAGTGAACGCCGAAATCGGCTGCACGAAGTCATACGTTTATCCGGCAGTGAAATCACCCTGGGAGATCGCACAGAGACCCTACGGGTAAAGGTTGCCTCCATTCCAGGCATCCGTCTGCAGGTCTACTTTATGGATAACGACTACTACTTCAAGCGAAAAGGTATTTTCGCAGATCGCCAGGGTAAGCTCTTCGCAGACAATCTGGAACGGTCTGTGTTCTACGCTCGGTCCGTCATCCGGACCATTCGAAACCTTGGCTGGCAGCCTGACCTGATCCATGCTTTCGGGTGGTTATCGGGCATGGTGCCCTATGTGTTACGAACAGAATTCGGTGACGATGAGCTGTTCAAGGATGCCAAAGTTGTGTATACCCCCGATTCGGTGGATTTCGAGGCTCGTATCGACAAGGATGGCTTCGGCAACCTCAGCTTGAAACCAGACGAACGACTTGTCGGCAAGGAACCGTCTGAAGCCGGCCAAACGTTCGCTGATGCGGTTTTACTGGCTCCCGGCATGGAGGCCGACGCCAGCATGGCGGCTTTCAGTGGGGAAAAGGAGTCAGAAATGGATGAAGCGGTCGCTATCTACCAGCGTCTTGCCAACAGCGTACCTGCGTGAGATGTAAATGCCCCGCGAAGGGGAAACATCAGCGGGAAGGCCGGCATACACACACCGAAGCCCCAGGTCATGTCACGCACTTGGGGCTTCGCCTTTATGCCCGTTGCATGTCAATGCTGCTGTTCGCTCACTGAGAGCGGCCAAAGCGCTCCGCCTGGCAACGCATCGAGACCAGTCCCCTCCGCCCAGCAGATTTTGCCCGATGTCTTCATTACCTCTGTCCATCGTTCACGCGTCATGCGCGAACAAGTCGCGCCATTTCGCCCTTACCCTGGCGTTGTCTGCCGCGCTCCTGACCGTGGCAGGGTGCGACGATCCCTCCAATGTTGGGCAAGGGCTCTTGGATGCCCAGGCAGGAGACACCCGTGTCACAACAATGACACCGGATGAAGTGGCGCTGGGGGATCGTCCTGACGCCACAGGTGGTAACGCTGCATCCGGAGCCATTCGCGCCCTGGTGGGCATGGTTGACGATCCGGTTATCGGCTCTTTCCGATCCACGGGCTTTGTCGATTTTGTACCCTCCAGCCAGTTCGAGGCGCCGTTCTTGAACGGGACCGTCTCTTGGGCGGGTCTTGATCTCAACCTGGACTATCGCTACGGGGATACAACGAGTGTCCTCCAGTTTGACCTGTACGGCGTGTCCGAAAGCTGGTTGTCTTCTGAGATCAGCGCGGAGGCAGAAGTGCCCTTGGGTAGTCTGGTAGCCTCTTACGAGATCCCTGTGACGCGAGGTGTCGTGACGCTCGCATTGCCCGATGCATGGGTCGCTGCCAACGATGCGCGTCTTCGAAGTGAAACCTTCACGGACGCCTTCCATGGGTTCAGTATCGTGCCTACTGCCGGTAATACGGTTGTAGGTTTCCGGTTTTCCGAATCAGGACTGCGCGCGTCTGCCGTGCCCGGGGACACCGTTTCCTATGCACTATCCAAAGTGGGGACGGTAACCCAACAGGACGGAGCCAGTTCGCCCTCGGATTTCATCATCCTCCAGGACGGATCGGCCAAAGGCGTTTATGTCCGTTTTCCTCTCCGGGGCGGGGAATTTGATGAATCCCTGATCCATCGGGTAACCATGGGCCTGACAGCGGCTGATCTTTCAGCGTACTACTCCGACTCTTTCGAACGTCCCCTCCCGACCGTCCTCGGCTTGGAGGCAGTGTCTGCCGATGGACTGACCCGCTTGGAGATTGCCGAGGTCAGCGTCAACGCGGACGGAGCTTTCATCATCGACAACACTACGTTGACCAACGTATTCCAGTCGGCCAATCTCGGTAAGTCCGTGCTGGATCGCTTCGAACTTTATTTCCCTGTGGAGCAAAGCGGTGTCGGCTTCCTTGCTCTTCAAACGGATGGCAGTCCGTCTATTGAAGCCCTCATCACCGCTACCTCCATCAACTGATTGCTCCGATGACATCATTTTCCACTGGACGATCGCTCCTGATTGCCGCTGCCCTGCTCATCGGGAGTACCGTTACCGATCTGGCGGCTGCCCAGAATACAAACGATGGCTCTGTTTACAGTCGTTTCGGGCTGGGCCAGCGTCAGACATGGTTGTCAGGTAGAAGTCAGGCTATGGGCGGCGGAGGACTCGCATTCTCCTCTAGCCTGTACGCTAACCCTCAGAACCCGGCCTCTCTGAGCGACCAGATATTGACCCGATTCTCTGGTGGCCTCACGTACGAATCCATCACTACCCAAGCGGATGGTTTTGATCCTGGCAGATTGGCATCCGGATCTCTGTCAGGTGTCCACTTGGCCTTTCCGCTGAAAACCAACAAGTTGGGCTTGGGCCTCTCCTTGGCACCGTACACCCGGGTTTCCTACCGAATCCAGGAAACAGGCCGGGTGGCCTCCTCAGCGGATGATCAGGATGCGGCCTCCTTCATCAAGGAATTCAACGGGAACGGAGGACTGTATCAGCTCTCGGGTGGGTTTGGGTTCAGGACGTCCTCTCGTCTCAGCATAGGCGCTCGTATTGACATGCTGTTCGGCATTCTCGAGGAGGCACGTACGACCATGTTCAACGATGCTCGCTTCGTTGATCGCACTATTCGTGAGTCGACCCGGTTACGAGGGGCGGCGGCTACCTTGGGGGCACGCTATTC
>JAAZVD010000067.1 GCA_018623785.1 Bacteroidota bacterium
CGCCACAGGATATTTTGGCTATCCTCGGTCCCCGTGCTGTTCAGGAATACCTGGTCAATGAGATCCAGGAAGTCTATCGACTGCAGGGTGTGACCATCAACGACAAGCACATTGAGTGCATCGTGCGTCAGATGATGCAGAAGGTACTCGTGGTGGACGCTGGCGATACGACGCTGCTCGAGGACAACTACGTTGACCGCTTTGTACTGGAAGAGATGAACGACAACCTCTACGACAATTTTGTCATCATCGATGCCGGAGATTCTGATCTCTCCATCGGCGAGGTTGTTGACCGTCGTGGTCTGCGTGAGGTCAACTCGGCCATGAAGCGGCAGGACAAGAGAGAGGTCGTTGTCCGTGAGGCACAGCCTGCAGTGGCCGAGCCGGTTTTGTTGGGCATTACCCAAGCAGCCTTGGCTACGGACTCTTTCGTGTCAGCAGCCTCTTTCCAGGAGACGACAAAAGTACTCACAGAAGCATCGATTGCGGCCAAACAGGATCCGCTCTTCGGCCTCAAGGAAAACGTGATCGTAGGTCACCTCATTCCTGCAGGTACCGGACAGCGTCAGTTCAAGGATCTCATTGTCGGCTCCCAGAAGGAGTACGAAGAGCTCCAGGCAGCGGTTGGTACCGAATCGAGTGGCGATGGTGCCTCCAAAGAGGTGGTTGCTCCCTGATATGGTTGCGCGTGCATCCCCCAGGGATTGCCACGGGCTATACCTGCAGGGTACGTAACAATCGTGCTGTACAGCCTACAAATGGGTGCGGCCGCAGAATGCGGCCGCACCCATTCTCGTTCTGGCTCGTCTCCAAGATCAACTGGCCAGACATTTCGATGGTGGGTTCTACGGGTCCCGGTGTAAGCGCCTTTCGACCATGGCGCATCCAAACGACGCACATCCCGTAGTGGACATCGGTCCGCCCTCATCAATCTTGTATATCGGCTCACAACTCATGCTGCGTGACATCCATGCCTATGCCGGAAGCGTTGGCACCTTTTGCATAGCCATCGGCATGGTACTCGTTTTTTTGGGCTGGTGGATGGCTATCACTGCCACTGTCGTCCGCGAGGGGGTAAGTCGATGGACCAGAATGATCCGGATCATCCTGATCTCCCTGGTACCACCGTTAGGTATCCTTTTTCTGGCAGCGTATATCCGATCTGACGGAGTCAGGGTGTCCCGATCTATGGCGGCGGTGTCTGCAAACGGTAAATCCCGTCAGGCCGTAGGCCGGCAACACGGTCGGGAGGCTACCCGTCATCGCAGTATGAGCAGGCCTGGTGCTGGCGTTGCCCCGAACTGATCAGGGGCAGGAGACGATAATACCCGAGACCACTTCTCGTTGATAGCTCGAGCCAGCGGGTTTGTTGATCAGCGCACCCGTGATGACCATCGTGCTTGAGCCGCCGCCATCAAGATTGAGTGCTGACGATGCATCAAATTGGAGCAGCATGTTAGCAAGTTCCTCCAAGGTAACTCCTCGACTGGCTGATTGACGGCCATCAACAACCATGAGGAGAAGGCGCCCCGATGTGTCGATACCCGCTGCCGTACGAGGGTGTGCCTCTGACAGGGAGGTATGGAAGAATACCTCCTCTTCCAATGTTATGCGTGTGAGGCCGTCCTCGACCAGTAGAGGGCCTGCTGCCACCGCATCATGGGCCTTCCATTCATCACTTCCCCGCGCCGTTACCGCATCCCCGGGTAAGCCTGGAAGATTGCCAATTGGCTCTGACCACCATGTGGATGAGTCCGAAACGCTACTTGCCCAGCCAATCTTCGGGATGTTGGAGACATCAAAACCGAGCGCTGCCCTGCGGACTGGATAGCGTAGGCCATCCACGTAGACACCGGGCGTAGCAGGATTCAGCAGTTGACCATCTGCTATCAACAAGCCGATATGCTCAAAGCCTGCTCGACCCTCGAGGAAATAGCCGCCATTGACGCCTACGCAGGCATTCGCATTCCGGACCAGATCGCTGATCGACTCCCGACCGTCGTCATCATCAGAGGAGACAACCTGTACATCCAATCCGGGAGCTTGGGTATCCACCCGAACGACCCAGGCCTGAAGCGGGGCCTGGGAATCCTCTCCGTGGAAAACCTCTACAGCTGAGGGTATTCTGAACTCCCCGGATATATTCGTCCATACCACGGAAAGGGGATCAGTACTCTTCTTTGGTACGGTACAGGTTGAAAGTGGAGCCGTCGTCAGGAGCAGGATCAGCAGATGACAGACACGCATGGATGGATCGGGCATTGTCTGGTAGAGTCCGAAGTTTTCAACGCTCGCAAACATACGGTCTTTTTGCGAAGGGACGGCGTAGGGAAAACTGGCTTGGCTGAGGTATGGTGTTTGGTCACGGAAGTGTGGTGCTTGGTCGCGGGAGCGCGGTGCCCGGTCGCGGAGGCGCGGCGTCCGGTCCACGCTGGGTAGTTTTAGACCGACCGGTTCCTACTGGACGGACTCCACGAAGAAGTGTACATTGATTAACGCCGTTATTCGCCCCAAATAGATGAGCGAAGAAGAAGAAAAAGGATTGCGCAGGGCTATTCTTGACACAGCCCGCCAGCTGCTGACTACCGTTGGCTATGCACGGCTTTCCATGCGCAATATTGCCAAGGAAATCGGATACAGTGCAACGAGTATCTACCTCCACTTCGAGAGCAAGGATGATCTTGTGCACGCTCTCATAGACGAAGGTGTCGATGTGCTGCATGAAAGCTTGAGCAGGGCCAATGCATCCTTCAGCACTCCTGAGCATCGCCTTGAAGCCATGTGCCGAGCGTACGTCGCGTTCGGTCTTGAGCGCCCCGAATATTACGAGATCATGTACGTGCTCCATCCCGAGTACATCAAGCGATATCCTGTTGAGAAATATCGTAAAGCTCGGCGCAACCTGGAGATCATGGCCGATGCGGTCCGTGATGGTATGGAAAGTGGTGTTTTCAGGAGCGTCGAGCCTATGCTTGCTGCAAATCTGGCATGGACGCAACTTCATGGGGTTGTGACGCTCCTTTCTTCGGAGCGTGTTGACAAACGCATAGCCCCAGACGACCTCATTGATGCCGCCTGCAGGCATGTTGTCTCAAGTATCTGCACCTGGAAAGACCCATCCAGTGTTCTGCCCTCGTAGGGTCGTAGCCTTCGCGGGCGTGTGACTCTCGCGAGCGTGTGACCCTGGCAGCTTCGATATTTGACCTAATAATTCGGCTTCCGGACTATGACGCTACCCTATTACTCTTTCTTCGATCTTGTCGCTCCGGACTGGGCTGTCTGGTCCGTTCTCGTACTGGCAATCCTCCATATGGGTTTTCATGGCTGGGGACTGCGTTCGTGGCTGGGTGTCATGGCCGTTTTTCTGTACGGCATGGGCGCTGGGGTAGGTTTCTGGATCGCTTTGGGCTGTGTAGTCGTTTTATTTGGGCTACCTCCGTTTCGGCGACAGATCAGTAGAGCTGTCATGAAACTGCTGGATGCCATTCAATTCCTGCCTACCATTTCTCGTACGGAGCAGGAGGCCATCGATGCCGGCACGACATGGGTAGAAGGCGAACTGTTTTCCGGCAAGCCTGATTTCGGGCGCATCCTCTCTCAAGAGGAGTACCCTGGATTGACTGAGGAGGAGCAGGCCTTTATCGATGGGCCCTGTCAGGAGTTGTGTGATGCAACAGACGACTGGGACGTATTCCAGCGACGGGATCTGCCGCCCCATGTGTGGGACTTGCTGAAAAAACACCGCTTCTTCGGAATGATCATTCCCAAGGAGTATGGAGGACTGGGCTTTTCGGCATCCGCCAACAGTGCTGTTGTTGGGAAGGTGGCGAGTGCGAATACGGTACTTGGCATTACGGTCATGGTCCCCAATTCACTGGGTCCCGCTGAACTACTTATCCACTATGGAACGCAGCAGCAGAAAGACTATTACCTGCCGCGACTGGCCTCGCACGAAGATATTCCAGCCTTCGCCCTGACCGAACCGGGTGCCGGTTCGGACGCCGGCGCCATGTCTGCCCGTGGCGATGTCTTCCGGGGAGAAGATGGTCGCCTGAAAATCCATCTGAACTGGAGTAAGCGGTATATCACGCTGGCTCCCATTTCAACCGTGCTCGGGTTGGCTTTCAAGTTGTATGATCCGGACGAGTTGCTTGGGAAGGGCAAGCAGCTCGGTATTACCTGTGCCCTTGTTCATTCGAACGCGGGAGGTGTTGATAACGGGTTTCGCCATGATCCGCTCGGTATTCCTTTCTTTAATGGTCCGACCTACGGCACGAATGTCGTCGTGGATCTCGAGGAGGCGGTTATCGGTGGCGCTGATGGCGTTGGACGGGGGTGGCGTATGCTGATGGAGTGCCTGGCGGCGGGAAGGGGTATCTCCCTGCCTGCTGTGGGGAGCTTCAGCACTAAAAAGGTAGCTCGGGTTGCCGGTGCCCACGCTGTCATTCGGCAACAGTTTGGTCTGTCAATAGGAAAGTTCGAGGGTATCGAAGAACCGTTGGCACGCATAGGCGGCATGACCTACATCCTTGATGCAGCCCGGCGCTTTACCAACGGTGCACTGGACAAGGGTGCCAAACCGGCCGTAGTCACGGCCATGATGAAATACAACGCCACGGAAGCATTTCGGCATGTGATAAACGACGGTATGGATATTCTGGGCGGCAATGCCATTTCCCGGGGGCCACGTAACGCACTGGCTCACACCTACATCAATACGCCTATCGGGGTTACGGTAGAAGGGGCCAATATCCTGACCCGGACTCTCATCGTGTTCGGACAGGGAGCTATCCGCTCGCATCCTTGGGTACTGAAGGAAGTTCGGGCATTAGAGGCTAGCGACGTCAGGGCTTTTGATACGGCCTTTTGGAGTCATGTTGGTATGGTCGTGCGCAATGCATTCCGTTCCGTTTTCCTGTCTGTGACTCGCGGCCGCCTGGCGCCCGCACCCGTGCGCGGTCCGGCAGCTCCTTATTATCGGAAGTTGGCTTGGGCTTCAGCCTCGTTCAGTATTCTTTCGGATCTGGCACTGGCCATGATGGGCGGAAATTTGAAGCGACGCGAAATGATAACTGGTCGCTTCGCGGATATTTTTTCTTGGTTGTATCTGACAACGGCCACCTTGCAGCGATTCGAGGCCGAGGGGCGTCCTGCTGAGGACGAGCCGCTGCTTCGCTACAGTATGGCTGTTGCATTTACGCGTATGCAGGACGGTTTCGATGCGCTGTTTGCTTCACTTCGCCTACCCGTTTTCGGACTCTTGTTTCGTGGACCCATCGGCGCATGGTCGCGTCTGAACCGGTTTCACGCTCCAGCAACGGATACGGACATCAAGAAGGTGGCTGCCATTCTCAAGACCCCGGGTGCGCAGAGGGACCGATTGACCGAAGGAATGTATGTGGCATCGTCCCCCGAAAAACCGACAGGTCGCCTGGAACGGGCCATGGCAGCCAGTCTGAGAGCAGAAAAGGCGGCCTCGATACTCAAGAAAGCATCGCGCAGCGGTACCATCCCGCGTGGCCCCTTGGAGATCCAGCTGCAGGCCGCCGTAGCTGCCTCTGTGCTGGATGCTGAACAAGCCGATCTGATCCGAGAAGCCGAGCGGTTGAGGAATGATGCGATCCAGGTGGATGCATTTTCACTGGAGGAATATCGACGAACGGCATGGGTGGATCCCGAGTAGTCCTTGGCATCACGGGCGCTCATGCGGCGGGTCTGCAAACCGCGGGGTCAGAATATCACCCGGATTAGGATTCGCACCGTGCCGCATGGATTCGTATATTATGCATTCTTAGCTACGAAGCAGCCAACCCCCGTTTTTCCATGGCAACCCAAAACATGAACGATAGTTGGGCCCGCGTTGTTGATCAGATTCGAACAATCTGGAGCGATCAGGAGTTCGACGATACAGAGATGAAAAAGGCCCGCGGTAAGTTCAATAAAATGGTCGATCTCATTCATGAGAAGACCGGTGAGCCACGCCCCGAGATCATGCAGAAAATATCTGCGTTTTTGTAGGAAAGCCTTCCCACCGATTCCTGAAAGCCCGGCCATGAAGGCCGGGCTTTTTCTGTTTGTGGCCGTATTATGGGATGCGGCATAGCTTCAACCCCGCAATTTCCTTTCCGACTCATGGCCTCGATCTGGAAAAAGCCCACAGATCTTCAAACCATCAACCAGTTCAGTTGTGCAGGATTGGTTGGCCACATCGGCATTCGTGTCACGGCTATCACGGAGGATGCCATGACGGCCTCAATGCCGGTAGATGAGCGGACTACCCAGGCTCTGGGCCTGCTGCACGGGGGAGCGTCGGCAGCATTGCTGGAAACAGTGGCCAGCGTAGCCGCCAATTGGACCGTTGGAGAAGATGCCTTCTGTGTTGGCGTTGCACTCAACATCAATCATCTCAAAGCGAAAACGGAGGGTGTTGTCTATGCCACGGCCCGTCCACTGCGGCTTGGGAAAACGCTTCAGGTTTGGGATGTGGAGGTGCTCGACGAGGATGGGGAGCATATTTCTTCCGGACGCATGACCATGGCAGTGCGTGGGCGCTGACGGCCCCTGAGGAAGTCTTTTGGGCTGTTCATCGTGCTATCGCGTCATCGTGCCTGCGTCATAGCGCCATCGTCACATCTTTCCCTCGCATCATCGTGCCGCAGACGCATGGGGCTCCGCCAGGACGCATGCCCCGCTTTCCTCTTTGGATGACAAATCGGTAGGCAACGAACCTCCCAAGTTGGTGGGTATATTGGGTACCTTCTTGTCCAGTGCCTTGCCTTGAAGTCCACGTGGATGCATCCGCCCCTATCCCTCCGTCACAGACGTCATGAAAGCATACAGTGTACCACTTCGTCGTCTAGGCTCCGGGCTGACCCGGACGCTGCTGTTGGCTGTTGTGGTGCTCTTGGGCCTGGTATCTTCGATAGGATGTCAGCACACGACCTCGATGGTATCCGCGGACCCGGACGAGACAGATGCTCGTGGGTCTGAGTTGGTAGCCCAGGACAGTATCCAGGGATCTGGATTCAAGGCGGGCGATGTTCGTGAGATTACCATTCCCGGCACCGAAGTCTCCTTTACGCTGGTCTATGTCCCCGGGGGTACCTATCGCATTGGTACGCCAGAGACGGAGGAGGGTAGGCAGGACGACGAGGGGCCGATCAGGACTGTTCTGATGGGTGGGTATTGGATCGGTCAATACGAAGTGACGGATGATGAATTCAGCGTTTTCCGCTATCCGGATCGCGATGCGGATACCACGGCAGTGCCCAATGCCACCTATGATGTCGATGCTGTCTCCCGTCCGAGCCCTCCATATGAGGATCCTGCCTTCGGCATGGGTGGTGCCGGTAAGCCGGCCGTAGGCATGACGCAGTGGGGGGCGCTGCAGTATGCAAAGTGGCTCACAGAGAAAACGAATCTGTTTTTTCGCCTGCCCACTGAGGCGGAATGGGAAATAGCATGTCGCGCAGGGGCCGAGCCAGATATCTCCGGCGTCTACCGTCCGCAGGACCTTGAATCCGTGGCGTGGTATGAGGCCAACAGTGACCTCGTCCTGCAGTCTGTTGGTCAGAAAGAGGCCAACGACTGGAAATTGTTCGACATGCTCGGGAATGCTGCCGAGTGGATGCTCGATGAGTATGTGCCCGATTATCATGACCGCATCGGGGA
>JAAZVD010000068.1 GCA_018623785.1 Bacteroidota bacterium
CTATGAGGCAGGCGCAGGAATCGGTTCGGCTCATGGGCCAACCCTCTTGATGGGTTTGGGAGGTATTGCCCTGATCGTCGGGCTGCGAACCATATCCCGCCGTCTTCCCGGGGGCCTGATAGCCGTAACTTTGGCCACGGCCATCACGGCTATCCTTGCACTCGATAAAAGCGGCGTAGCTATTGTGGGCGCGGTCCCGGCCGGCCTCCCTACGCCCAGTACCTCGTTCCTCAGTGTAAAGGCCCTGGCCGATCTACTGCCTATCGCCTTGGCCATCTCTTTGGTCGGGTATATGGAATCGATTGCCGTAGCCAAATCATTTGCGACCAAGCACCGGGCCAGCATCGATCCAAGCCAGGAGTTGACCGGTTTGGGCCTGGCCAACCTGGTAGGCGCCTTTTTCCTATCCTATCCCACAACAGGCGGTTTTTCCCGGACGGCTGTCAATGACCAGGCCGGCGCGAAGACCCCCCTGGCCAGCCTCTTCAGCGCCGCCATCGTGGGCCTGACCCTGCTTTTCCTGACTCCCCTCTTCACCTACCTGCCAAAGGCACTGCTCGCGGCTATTGTGATGGTGGCCGTGGCTGGACTGCTGGATATCAAGGAAGTCCGCTTCCTTTGGACAGCCAACAAAACGGATCTCGCGCTGCTCCTGATCACGTTCTTGGCCACGCTCCTGATGGGCATCGAGCTGGGTATCCTGATCGGCGTAGGCATGTCTATGATCTCTTTTGTCTACCAAGCCTCTCGCCCCCACATGGCGCGACTGGGGCGGATGCCGGGATCAGAAGCCTACCGTAACGTGGAACGCTACCCGGAGGTCGAAACCACGGAGGGCGTGGCCATCTTCCGAATCGATGCTTCGTTGTTCTTTGGCAATGTCGAGCATATCAAGGACGGTCTGAACGCACTCCTGAATGAGGAGCCCGACACCCGTGTGCTTATTCTCGACCTCTATCCGGTCAACCGTGCGGACTCCTCGGCGGTCCATGCCCTTATGGAAATCCATCGACGCCTAAACGAACGCGGCGTGACGCTGCTGCTTTCGGGGGTGAAAGGACCGGTTCGGGACGCCTTTGAGCGCAGCGGATTCACCAATGCGGTGGGTCGTGATGCCTTCTTCCTGCGTATCCATGATGCCTGCCATGAAGCCCAGCGGCGCCTCAATACCTATCTTGTGGGCGACGTAGACAGTCCGGGATAAGCGTTGCCGTTCCCGGTTCTTCCAACGAGTGCGTGTCCATTGCATGTCATTCCCCCGCCGTACCGTCCAGCTGATGCCTGATTGGATGCGATCCTACAGCCGATCGGATCTAGGGGGCGATCTGGCTGCAGGTATCACGGTAGGCGTTGTGCTCATTCCCCAAGGAATGGCCTATGCCCTTCTGGCCGGCGTCTCCCCCGTCTACGGCCTCTACGCCTCCCTCGTACCGCTGCTTGTGTACAGCTTCTTCGGTACGAGTAGGCACTTGGCAGTCGGTGTCGTGGCCATCGATTCGCTCATCGTAGCCGCTGGTGTAGCTGCCATGGCCCCCGCTTCGGCGGGAGAGGCCCTCTCTCTGACGTTCCTGCTCGCGCTCATGGTGGGCATCATCCAAATCGTGATGGGGCTGCTTCGGTTCGGTTTCGTCGTCAACCTGTTGTCGCGACCGGTAACCACTGGCTTTACGAGCGCCGCAGCCCTCATCATCGGTATGAGTCAGCTGAAGCACCTCTTGGGCGTAGACTTGGAGCGCAGCCTGAACGTCTTTACCCTGCTGGCCCAGGCAGGAACCAAGATCGCCCAACTACACCCGCCATCCCTCCTGATCGGCGGTGGTGGCATCCTGCTCCTTGTGCTCGTGCGCAAGCGATTCCCCCGGCTGCCCGGACCCCTCTTGGTGGTTGTACTTTCCGCGCTGGCCGTCATCGGTCTGAATCTGGAAACCCGTGGCGTGGAGCTCGTGGGCACCATTCCATCGGGTCTTCCCGCGCCACAAGTGCCCGTGTGGAGCGTAGCCACGATCAAGGCGCTTTTCCCGACCGCCGTGACGCTCTCACTGATCCAGTTCGTAGGTGTCATCTCCCTCGGTAAGCTCTTTGCAGCGCGGCACGGGTATCGCATCCGGCCCAGCCGTGAGCTGGTGGTCCTGGGCGGCATGAACGCGGTGGGCTCTTTCTTTCAGAGCATCCCCGTATCTGGCAGTTTCTCGCGAAGTGCCGTCAACGAGCGGGCTGGCTCGCGTACTCCCCTGTCCAATGCCATCGCGGCCGTCCTCATCGGACTAGTGCTCCTCTTCTTGACGCCGCTGTTTGCCTGGCTGCCCATTCCGGTCTTTGCCTCCATCATCATGGTTTCTGCCTTCGGCCTGATCGATGTAGCTGAAATCCGCTACCTGCTGAAAACGAAGGCGGCCGATGGCATCATTGCGCTCCTGACGTTCATGGCCACGCTCATCCTGGGCATCCACCAAGGTATCTTGACGGGCATCGGCCTTTCGGTCATTGCCATCATGTACCGCATTTCCAGGCCAAACATTGCCGTTCTGGGCCTGTTGCCGGAAACGCGCTCGTTTCGGGATATCGCCAATCACCCGACGGCCATCCAGTTCGAAGGAATTCTGGTCATCCGCGTGGATGCCTCGTTCTCGTTTGCCAATGCCGAGCGTGTGCGCGACCGCGTCATAGCCGCTGCGCGGGAATCAGGTGCGCGATGCGTCATTGTGGACGCGACGACGATCAATGACCTGGACTCCACGGCCCTGGCCATGCTGCAGGATACACAGCGTATCCTGGCCGATCACAACATGGATCTGATCATGGCCGGAGCACATCAGAACGTGATTGATATCCTGCAAAGCGCAGGATTATGGGAGGAGATGGGACCAGAGGCCTTCCAGCTCAGTCCCTGGCGCGCCCTCGTCCATGTGCTCAAGCGCGATGGCCGCGAAGCCGAACTGGTTCCGCTCGAAGAAGAGTAGTCCTACCGGTCTTTCTCCTGAGCGATCACTCCGACCCAGCCAAGTCCTCTTCTGCATCGCGAAGCCGCGTCAGGATGGCGCGTGTAGCGGCAAGTCGCTCCCTCCAGCGCGCTGCCCACAGCGAATCAGAGGACGTCCAACAGGCCTCAGCCCGATGGCATTCAGCCTGCAACGCGTCAAAAACGGCATCCCAACCCTCATACTGCGTTGCCGAGCGCAGAAGTCCTTCCACAATGCGCGATCGGGAGCCGAACCCCGTAGGTAAGCGGTAAGCGCGACCGATTTCAGCAAGTCTGGTGCGCGAGAGGACAAGACCCGAGCGGGCCGGAATGGCCAGATACTCCGCGATGCGCGCGAGACCCACCTTGGGCTCGTCAAGATCCAGGTAGGCCTCGGGCAATGCGGGCGGCAGCGTGGGAGATGCGACGTTCGCGCCCTCAGTGCGCTCAAGGTCCCGGATAGCGCTCAAGGCTATCTCGAACGCATCGGCCAACCTATCGAACCACGTTGAACCCGTGCCATGCATATGCAGGGCAGCGAGCGGCATCCACCCAGCAGCGTGTTCCTGCCAGAACGCTATCGCTTCCGCGCGCGCGCCCGTGCGCAAGAGATGCGCCAGGAAGCCCAGTTCATTGACCACGTGGCCGCTCGAACGCGTGGTGTCGTCCGGCGTGAATCCGGCCGCGGCCATGAGGGCAGTCAGCGAACGCGCCAGCCGACCACCCAGCATGCCATCCTTCTCGAGGAAGACACCAGCATCCGGTACCAGATCGTGGTGCAGCACCCGGTAGTGGGCGGCTGCCAGTTCGTCCTCATCCAGATCCTGCTCAGCAATACGCTCAACCTGTAGACCTGCTTCATTCAGAAGAGCGACATCACTCACCGGAGTGGCAAACACATGCGCAAGCGCAGCGAGCCGGCCGGCGAGTTCCTCGCCGGCCGGCTCGAAAGAGGACGGCGTGTGTGACAAGGTACCGATATCAGGCCCTACCACGTAACATACCATGCCAGTACATGACAGGCAGTACGTATTTCTTCAACAACCACATCGACCACCGTGGCTTGGTTGTGTTGATGGGCAGCGAGGGGTCCGGATTGTTGTCGTAGTCAAATTCGGCAAGCAGCATCTCACCATAGCCGGTCGTAAGCGGGCACGAGGTATATCCGTGGTAGCGCTTGTCATCCGTGACCTTGTTTTCCTTCATGACCCGCAAGAGGTTGGCTACCAGAACAGGCGCCTGCTTGCGCACGGCCACCCCCGTCTTGGCATTAGGCGTACCGGCTGCATCACCCAGCGAAAACACGTTCGGGAACCGGTTGTGCTGAAGGGTCTCCTTATCGACATCGACCCAGCCACCTGCGCCCGCCACGTCACTCTCTTTGATGAAGTCCGGGGCAGACTGCGGCGGCACGACGTGGATCATGTCATAGTGTTCAACGCGTTGCCCATGTACCTCTCCCGTTTCCGCATCAATCAGATCGAAGACGGCTTCGTTCTTGTCGCCGCGAATCTCCACCAGGTTCGTGTAATGACTCCACGCCGTCCCGTAGCGCGCTTGAACCTTTTCAAGCGCCTTACGGAAGACCTCCACGCCGAAAAGCTTGGTGCCTGGTGACATCATCTCGACGTCCACTTTCCCGAGCAAACCATGACGACGCAGATAGTCCGCCGTCAGCCACATGATCTTCTGGGGCGCTCCGCCACATTTGATGGGCGTGTTCGGCTGTGTGAAGAAGGCCTTGTCACCCTCTTTCAGACCCTTGATGCATTCCCAGGTATACTCGGCCTTGTCGTAACCGTAGTTCGAGCAGACACCCCCCTTGCCGATGGCCTCAGACAACCCTTTGATCTTGTCCCAATCGATCTGGATGCCCGGTGCCACCACCAGGTAGTCGTAGGTCACTGAATGACGGGTGTCCAGCATCAACCTGTTGTCCGCAGCATCGATGGACGCCACGCGATCCATGATCCAGGTTACGCCTTTGGGAATGAAATCCACCGTCCGCTTCTTGGTGGCAGCCATGTCATAGGTGCCCGCACCCACCAAAGTCCATGCCGGCTGGTAATAATGATCCTGGGAGGGCTCAATGATGGCAATGTCCAAGGTACGATCTTTCTTGTGTAGCTGAGCTGCAACAGTTATGCCAGCCGTCCCGCCTCCGACGATGAGGACCTGATAATGCTTGTGTATGGTCATGACAAAAATTGGAGATAACAGTGGTAAGCTCCCAATGTCAGGATCTGAGTGTCATGCGCGTGTAGGGAAAACCCCGATTTGACCTGTCGGGAGACCCTAGTGCTCCATCAGCGCCCAAACGGCTCTGCTGGGAGCTTGTAGGCCTCCTTGACCGGCTTGAGTGGCCGCTTGAACCACCACGGGCGACGCAGGCCGTCAGGCGAGTGATCCACGGCTGAGCGCGAAAGTGCCACCCATTCGCGGTAGTTCTGCATGGACTGCTCGGTATCCACCCAGACATCGCCGTGCCGGTCTTCGGGCCGGGCTTTTTCGACATTGTAGGCCTTCTGCAACCAGCAGTGATGACCAGATACCGGATCCGGCTGTACGGCATGTGTCAGGTTCTGGTGCACGCCCACATCTTCCCACCAGATGCGGGACGTATCCGGGTCGAAGGACTCCCAGGCCCCCGCGCCATGGACCACACGAAGCCGGCCACTGCTTTCGGTTTCCTCGATATCCACGAGGTTGGAGGCGCCGCGGCTCAGCCCCTCATCTTCTTTCAAGCGCCAGCGTCCAAGGTGGTGGCTCATGGCAATAACGCCCGGCTTGATGCCTTCGGTCACCCAGATCTTATCCACGAAATACCCGATCCGCGTCGTAACGCGAATCAGATCCCCCGTTCCGACTCCAAGCCGCCGGGCATCCTCGGGATGCATCCAGACCGGGTTCTTGTGACTCAGTTCGTAGAGCCACTTGGCGTTGGCACTTCGGGTATGGATAAGCGTCGGCAGGCGGAAGTTGGGGAGGAGCAGCATCTCCCCTTTGCCGCGGTCGATGTTGTCCGGGTGAACGTGGCTCTTAAGCGTCCAAGGGAGCGTGTATTCTTTCTCTGGCCAACCCCAATCCCGCAGCGTCGGCGAGAAGAACTCCATTTTGCGGCTCGGTGTCGAAAATCCGGCCTTGGGCTGCCCGTCGATCATGACGCCGAGAACCGCGCCATCCTTGACCAAGCGACCCTGATCGTCGGTCTTGGCGCCGTCCGCTGAAATTCCCTTCTCGTAGGGGACATAATTGTCCTTCGTGACTTCGAAGGCGGCGTACTTTCGCATGTACTCCATGGGTGTGAGCCCTTCCTCGGCTGCCGCTTCGGGCAGACCGGGCACGCTGTTCTCGAAGATCCAGCGGTAGTACTCATCCACGGTCACGATCTCGCCTTCGCGATATGGACTCATGAAGTGCTTCTTGACCCCCAGCTCGCCGTCAGGGTCCATTTTGACCGACAGCTCGATCCAGAATTCGTTCTCTTCCCAGACCTCGCCCGGGTTGGTCTCGTACGTATAGCGGACCTTGCGGCCCAGCCGTTCGGCGGCCACGCGCTGCACCGGCTGGCGGAAGGCAATCCACTGCCCCGAATGCGTTTCCTGGCTCATCAGGTCATGCCGCTCATTGGCGTGCCCCATGGGCAGGACGTAATCGGCAAACCAGGCCGATTCATTCCACGTGGGTGTCAGCGCGACGTGGCATTTGATCTTCTCTTCGTCCTGCAGTGCACGCATCCACATGAAGCCATCCGGGTTGATCCAGAGCGGATTGTAGACACGGGTGAAATAGACATCCACATCGCCGCGACCTTCCTCCAGGAAGTGCGGCAAGAGGAATGACATCTCATAGAAGGCCAAGGGCCATTCGTGCGGGAGATGCAGCTCGTTCCAGGCCGTCAGGGGCTCGGGCTGATCGAACGGCTTGGGTACGAACTTATTCCAGCTGTTGCCCGACGTGCCACCTTCCGTGCCCACGCTGCCTGTCAGTACGTTGAGGAAGAGCAGGCAACGCGCCACCTGCCAACCTCCGAGATTGCCGATGGAGGCGCTGCGCCAGGTATGCGTGGCCAATCGACCTTGACAGTCGGCAATGTACTCGGCGGCTTCACGGATCCGTTCAATCGGCACCTGGGCCTCTTCGGCCGCGCGTTCGAACGTGAACTCAGCGTAGAGCGTCTTGAGTAGACGGTCGAAAGCCTCAAAATCGGCACGATCCTCGTCCACGTCGAATTGTCCGCTTGCAAAAAGGTCTTTCATTTTCTCCCACACCCCTTCGCCGGGTAGATCGAAATCCACGTCCTCGTAGGGCTTCGTGCGGAAGAATTCGAGCGTTTCACGCCAGTTGACCCAGCGCCGCATGAATTCCTTATCGTAGCGGTCGTTCTGAATCAGGTAATTGGCAATGGCCAACAAGACCGTCTGCTCGGATCCGGGCCACGTTGGCAACCAGGTATCCGATTTGGAGGCCGTGTTGGACAAACGAGGGTCAAACGTAATCAGTTTGGCCCCGTTCATCTTGGCTTCCATGATCCGCTGTGCGTGCGGGTTGAAGTAATGGCCTGTCTCCAGATGGCTGGAGATGAGCAGGATCACGTTGGCCTTGGCGTGGTCCGGGCTGGGGCGGTCAAAGCCTGACCACGCAAAATACCCGGCCCGCGCGCCACCC
>JAAZVD010000069.1 GCA_018623785.1 Bacteroidota bacterium
ATCGCCTCGCTTACAAGCCTGCATGTACAGGCCCAGGATGTGCGCGATGTCACGTTCAACGAAGCCGTCCAAATCGCGCTTGACAACAACATCACCATCAAACGGGCCGAGAACAACCTGGATCTGCAGGAGCTCACAGTCAAGTCCGAGCAGGCTGACTTTCTTCCAAACCTGAACTTCAATACGGGGGCTAATCGAAATTTCGGGCTCCAGTTCGATCAGACGGTTGGTCAGCTTAGGAACACGTCCACGGACGGATTCAACTATGGCGTTAGCTCAGGTATCAATCTCTTCAATGGCTTTGCGGATATTGCCGGCTTGAATGCAGCTCGTTCGCAGTTGGAAGCCCAGGAATATGCCATGGAGCGTACGCGGCAGACGGTGGTGTTCAACGTCATCTCGACCTACCTGAATGTCATCCTTGCCGAAGAGAACATCCGCATCCGCGAGGAAGACGTCCAGGCCCAGCAGCAGTTACTCGACCAGATCCAAGAGTTTGTCAATGTCGGCTCGCGGGCTATTTCGGATCTGTATCAGCAGCAAGCCACCTTGGCCAATGCTGAATCCCAGCTTCTAACGGCCGAGTCCAACTTCCAGGTGTCGAAAACGCGCCTGATCCAGGTACTCCAGTTGGACCCGCTTTCGGATTACCGATTCATCGCCCCGGACCCATCTGAGCTTCCTCTCAACGTGCGCAGCTACGATCCTGAGAACCTGCTGGTCAGCGCCTTTGAGCGTCGTGCAGACATTCGGGCACAGGAAGCATCCATCGAAGCCGCCGAACAGAGCATTCGTGCCGCCCGCTCTGGATACCTCCCTTCACTCAACCTGAGTGCAAGCCACGGGGCAGGCTACACCTCGGCGAACGAGCGTGATGATTTCAATACACAGCTCAAAAACAACCGCTCCGAGCGGCTGAATCTGAGCCTTTCGATTCCGCTGTTCAATCGTCTGAACACCAAGCGCAGCATTGAATCCTCACGGGTGCAGTTCAACAATGCTCGTTTGGACCTCGAAAACGCGCAGCAGAACGTAGCCATCGAAGTGCGTCAGGCCTACCTCGATTACCAGGTGGCGGTAAAGCGCCTCGAAGTAACCCAGAAAAGTCTGCAAGCGGCCGATCAAGCGCTGCAGGTAGAGGAGGAACGTTACGAGGTAGGCGCTTCCACCCTGGTCGAGCTTCAGCAAGCGCGTTCTCAGTTCGTCAACGCGTCCAGCCAGCGGGCACAGGCCGTATTCCAGTTCCACTTCCAGCATCGCCTGATCGAATACTATCAGGGCGTTCTGGACCCGGCGCAGCCACTCTTCAATTGATGGCTTGCCGGACAGGCCGCTGAGCGGTCTGAATTCCATCCTCGTCACACACCGAATCAACCCGTGTCCATGGCCAAGAAAAAAAGTGCCACCAAACGCATCCTGATCCTGCTCCTCGTACTGGTCGTCGTTGCCGTAGCCGTGATCGTTGGGTTGCGGGTCTCCGGTGTCGTCGGCGGCAAGGAGCGCGCCACGCAGGTGGAACTGTCCGACGTTGAACGCAGAACGGTGACGCAGCTGGTAACCGCTTCGGGTAACATCCAGCCAGAGGTAGAAGTACGTATCAGCCCTGATGTGTCCGGGGAGATTGTAGAGCTGCCCATCGTGGAAGGGGATCAGGTGGCACGAGGTCAGCTGCTGGCTCGAATCAAGCCGGACTTTTATCAGGCTCAGCTCGATCAAGCCGAGGCCTCGGTACTTCAAGCGAAAGCCAACGAAGCCCAACGCCGAGCTGACCTATTGAATGCGACCTTGGAGCGGGATCGCCAGCAGTCCCTGTATGCGTCAGGTGCAATTTCCGAGTCAGCGTTTCAAACGGCTTCGACGCGTTTCGAAACCATGAAAGCGTCCTACGAGGCATCCCAGTACAGCGTCCGTATCGCAGAGGCGCGCCTGAAGGAAGCGCGTGAGCAGCTTTCCAAGACCACGATCTATGCACCCATGGATGGGACGATTTCCATTCTCGCGGTCGAACTTGGCGAGCGGGTCGTGGGAACGACCCAGATGACGGGTACCGAAATGATGCGTGTGGCCAAGCTGAACCAAATGGAAATGGTGGTCAACGTCAATGAGAACGACGTTGTGAATGTAGCCGTCGGTGATACGGCAGCCATTGAGATCGATGCCTACCCGACGCGCGTGTTCAACGGTGTAGTTACTGAAATTGCTAATTCTGCTCGCATCACGGGCTCAGGCAGTCAGGAGCAGATTACCAACTTCCCGGTTAAGATTCGCATCCTGGATCCGCACAATGTCTCGTTCGACGCTTCGGGTGTGGATGATGTGGTCATGGATAACGAGCTGCCTGTGGCTTCGACGGAAATGCCGAATTTCCGCCCAGGCATGAGTGGTACTGTAGATATCTACACCCACACTGTTGATGGTGCGACCGCCGTACCGATCCAGGCTGTTACGGTCCGCGACTTCATGCAGCTCGATGAAGAGCACGGGGGCATGGCCGACTCGCTCCGTACACCGGGCGAAGAAGATCTGCGGCGTGTGGTCTTTGTCGTGGACGAAGAGGATCGGACCCGTATCCAAGAGGTGGAAACCGGTATTGCCGACGACTCTTACTATGTGATCATCTCAGGCCTGAGTATCGGGGACAAGGTGGTAACTGGTCCCTATCGAGCCGTATCTCGAACGCTGGAGCCGGGCGAACTGGTGGAAGAGCGGGAAGAACAGGCTCCTGCTCGGATGGCGCGTAACTGATCGATACCCGAAAACGAACAAACGCATGAGTGAGCAGCAACCGGTCATCGTTCTCAACGACATTCATCGTACCTACCAAATGGGGACGCAGACCGTACGCGCTCTGGATGGAGCGGACCTCAACGTCTACCCCAATGAGTATGTGGCCATCATGGGGCCTTCAGGCTCGGGAAAGTCTACGATGATGAATATCATCGGCTGCCTGGATGTACCATCCAGGGGTACTTACATCCTGAACGGACAGGATGTCAGTGAAATGGATGATGATGAACTGGCGGCAGCCCGGAATCGGGAAATTGGATTTGTCTTCCAGACGTTCAACCTGCTGCCGCGCGTGGATTGCCTGCAGAATGTGGAACTCCCCTTGATCTACGCAGGGCATCCCCGCTCAATACGGCGGGAAATGGCGGCTGACGCCCTGCGTTCGGTAGGCTTGGGAGACCGTATGGATCATAAGCCGAACGAGCTCTCCGGTGGTCAGCGTCAGCGCGTAGCTGTGGCCAGGGCACTGGTCAACAAGCCCTCCATCTTGCTCGCCGACGAGCCCACGGGCAATCTGGATTCAAAGACGGGCGTGGAGATCATGCACCTGTTTGAAGCGCTGTACCAGGCCGGAAACACGATCCTGCTGGTCACTCACGAAGAAGAGATTGCCCAGCATGCACGGCGTATCATCCGGCTGCGTGACGGTAAGATCGAGACGGACGAACGGGTCGAAAACCCAACCCTTCAGGGGGCGGATCTGGATGCACACGAGCAAGCGATAGGCGTGGCGCCGTAAACGGACTACCTGCGCCGTACTGAATCCGGCTTTTTACATCCCGCACAGATAGCGTTTGCGCTCCTGCTCGAAGGTCACATTTCCCTCCGCGCGACGAATTTTCACGATCTGGTGCGGCAGCGAGAGCGCTTGCAAGGTTATACAATCCTGTGCCGGGACGTTGAATACGTAGTTGATCATAATTTCCTCGCCGGTCCGCTCAACCGACTGCACCTCGACGATATAGCCGCCCGACTCGGTGGGAATGGCAATCAGGGCGACCATGTACTGCTCAAAATCCACCTCAGGAATGTCACCCAACGGCGTCACCTTTTCCAGGGCCTCGTCGAGTGCGGCCTGACTCCTTAAAACGACTTCAATCGTGTCCCGCACAGACCCACCGTGCCCCATGGCAATGGGATCAAACGCCAGCACTTCATCAGGACCATCCGTCGCATCCATGGCTTCTTGGCAGGCTGTCAGCGAGAACAGCATGGATGCGAATAATAACGTTGTGAGAAGTTGCTTCATGACCTGTGTAGTGCCCCCGTCTGGGGTGTATGATGGATCCGACCGTGATGTGGTGAGCCTTTTCTTTTGATCAGCGTGCCTGAAAACGCGAAACCGACGCTCCATGACACCTTATATCGAATCGTTCCTGCCCCTTTTTGTTGCCATGAACCTGCCCGGCGTGCTGCCCATTTTCATGGGTCTCACAGACGGCATGAGTGTGAAGGCGCGCCGCAAGCTCGTCTTTCAGGCATCGTCCACTGCCTTTGCAGTGGCCATACTTATCCTTTTCGCCGGCGATGTCATCTTCCAGACCCTTGGCATCACGGTCAATGACCTGCGCGTTGGCGGCGGACTCATCCTTCTGGTGCTTTCGATTACCGATCTCATTTTCGGAGACTTCAAGCGACGTGCTCCCGAAGATGACACGGAATCATCCATCGGTATCGTACCCATTGGCATTCCGCTGACCATCGGACCGGCCGCCATAACAACCATCCTGGTAAGCCAGCAAAGCTTCGGCTATCTGCCTACGAGTGTATCTCTCTTTACGAATCTCACGCTCATCACCATCGGCTTTCTCTATGGCCCGGCGCTGCTCCTCAAACTGGGTAAAAACACTGCCAAGGCCATTGCCAAGGTTACCAGCCTCTTTCTGGCTGCCATCGCCGTGGCCATGATCCGCGTCGGTATCCTGGGGATGTTATAAAAGTGCCACCGAGTTCCAACGAACACAAGGCGATTACTGAACCCCTACCATTCCTTCGATTGAATCGATGATGGCCGCCGAATCGAATCCGACGCCATCGCGGAAGACGATCTCGACATTACGGATCACGGCGGGATCGGAAGCCAGGTCGCCATCGATCAGGACCAAGTCGGCGTGTTTTCCAGCCTCGATCGAGCCCGTTTCATCGTCAATACTCAGGATGCGTGCACCGTTGAGTGTCATGATCTGAATAACCTCCGGCGTCGAAAAGCCCGCTTCA
Source organism: Bacteroidota bacterium (assembly GCA_018623785.1). Lineage (GTDB taxonomy): Bacteria > Bacteroidota > Rhodothermia > Rhodothermales > UBA10348 > JAAZVD01. Next base: position 5,005 of record JAAZVD010000069.1, read on the forward strand.
TGCAGCAACTCGTAGTTGCGCTGATCGCCATAGCCCGGGAGCGCACCGCCATATCCGGTCGGATCCACGCCCGAAGCCAACAGTCCGCCGGCTTCTACGAAGGCTTTTTCAAACTCGAGCGCCTTCACCCACAAATCCTTCCAGAGTTGTGAGTTCTGATCGGCTATGTTGGACCGGGTCTGCAGATACTCCTTCTGAACCTCAGGCGACATCGCATCTAGCACGCGCTGCTCAAGGGGAGGACGATTCGGGACGTAGAGTTCGTACACGGCCAGCGTGGACGTCATCCCAACGCCCGCTTCGTTCATTTCACGGAAGGTCGTCTGTACGTCGTCCCCGGCCATGTCCACATCGAGCAGACTCTCCCGGAAGTCCGAAGGGCACTGATCGAGCGGCTTGTCCTCATCATAATCAGTGTTGGTAAAAAAGCCGTGCTCAAGATTGTCGATGCCGGCAGCCACGGCCTCGCGGAAGGACACTGAACACAGGTGGCCCGTTACCTTTACGCCCATTTTGTGCGCTTCATCGGCTGCCGCAGCCAACTCTTCGCGGGTAATGAGATTGTAGGCCTTGAACCAGTCGACGCCCTCTTCAGCCCAGTAGCGTACCACGCGGCGAGCATCTTCTGGTCCATCCAGGCGCGTCATGTACGTGTAACCTTCTCCCCCGGTTATGTAGGGCCCCGTCACGAACATGCGCGGCCCGATGCGCTCACGATTGTTGATCGCGCGCTTGAGCTCGAGCTCGGAGTAGGGCGCGTAGCTGCCCGTCGTGCGGATGGTGGTCACGCCGGAGGCCAGGTACAGTAGTGGCGCGGTCACGTCCAGTTGAATGCGGCGCTGGCTGGTCGTGTAAAACGTGTGGTTATGCAGCCCGATCATGCCCGGAATCAGCGTTTTGCCCGTGCCATCGATGGTGTGAGCGCCCGAGGGAATCATGAAATCGGCGCCGACATCGCTGATCAGGCCGTCCGTGATTACGACGCTCTGCCCCTCCAAAGGTCCGTTGCCCGTACCATCGATAATGGTGACATTCTGAATCACGACGGAGGCGGCATCGACCGCCATGAATTCGGTTAGACGATCCGGCCAGTCCTGGGCCATGGATGGAAGGGCGATCAGGAAGGTAGCGGCAAGAAGAGCGGTCAGGCGACGCATGGCGGGAGCAGGGAATAGGTGAAGAGGGCTCTCCCGATGATAGGAGATTCCACGCGGTGAGTGCAAGCCTTGGGCCGGGGAAACGCACCTCGAGCCGGCATGGCCCGGACCTGCTATCAATTCCTCGTGAGCAGGATGACCCGTCAGTACACCCGAAAGGCCATCTTCATGCCGGTCTCAAGATGCTCGGCAATGTGGCAATGGATCATCCAGTGGCCGGGATTGGTGAACTCCACCAGGATATCCGCCGTCATCCCTGTCGGGATCAAGACCGTGTCCTTCCAGACCGGATGCTCAACAGGCTGTCCGTTGTAGGAAAGCACCAGGAAGCGCTGACCGTGCAGATGGATGGGATGCTGCATGGCATGCTGGCTGTCCCGCCGGTTGGTGATCCGGATTTTTTCGACCGTGTCCCGCTCGAAAGTCCACTCGATGGCCATGTTTTCACGACCCGAAGAGGGCTCACGAATAATCCACTCTACCTCATTACCCGTCGAACTCCAATTCATCATGGGCATGGTGTCCGAGAACTCCACCGGCAGGAAATAAGACTGATCGGCGCGCAGGATCCATTCCACCAGCGGCGGCAGGCCTTGGGTACGCAGCAGCAGTTCAATGGCCTTATCGGGCTCTCGGTCCCGCCACTCGGCATAGCGCGCCAGATCGGCGGCGAGATTGCGCTGGGCCGGTGTTGGAGCAGCAGAATGAGCCGAAGCGGGGGGCGTTTGGGCCGGGGTCTGGTTCGTGAGTCGTTCCGACGTCCCATTCTCCGAGGGGCGCACCTCGAGCCACCCGAGCGTATCCACCTCTGGGAAGAACATGCCGCGCGTGTGATCGAGGGACTGAACGCGGTTGACGATAGGAAAACGACCCGGAGCCTCGGGATACAGGTCTGCCACATACCGCTCGGCGGGCGCCATCGTGATGCTCTCTTCCCAGATGGGATCGAGGTACGGACTCAGGTCGGACGCTACCAGTTCCAGGGCGTGGTCATCCACGGATACATTCCAGGTACGGGTGTTGGAGACGTTGGTCACGAACAAACGGACCCGTTCTCCAACGTGGGCTGTAAACGTGGGGCGCTCTTCCCCGTTGATGAGCAGGGTCCGGCCGAAGCGGCCCATCAGGGCGAAGTTGGTTTCCTCTTCGCCGAAGGATACCTGACCGCCGGGGCCGAACTGGAAGTCATCCAGTACGAGTATTTCCTGCCGGTCTGCTGGCGGGAGGTAGGAATCATCGGGAGGCAGGACCAGCATGTTGCCATAGAGTCCAAGCTCCTGCTGCGCTTCCTCGCGGTGATGAGGG
>JAAZVD010000070.1 GCA_018623785.1 Bacteroidota bacterium
CTTTCCCGACGAGTTTGGCGGTGCAGGCTGCACGAGCGAGGATGGTCTGACGGATAATCAGTACCAACTCACAGGACTGGCTGAGGGAGCGCAGGTTACCTGGCGCGTGCGCTCAACCCACGCCTCGGGCCTGACCACGGATTGGGACAACGCCGTATCTCAAGGCGCCTTCAGTGTCTATGGCGATTTTGGCGAGCCGCTGGCAACGCCCTGGTACCCGATCGATGACTTTATGGTCTATGGCACGTCAGTGCGCTTTACCTGGTATGTGACGGGCGCCGTCGGCGTGCCGAGCTACGAGGTCCAGTACAGCTCGAACGAGAGCTTCCCAGATAATGATAGTACGATAGTGGCTACCTCCGATCAGGCAGTACTCGACGTCTCTGATCTGAACGAAGGATGGACCTACTATTGGCGCGTGCGCGTCTCCTCCGATGGCGGTGTTACATATGGCCCCTACTCGGCAGCAGCTTCCTTTGAAGTCAGCGGCGGCGCTCCGATGCCGCGTATCGGCGGACCGGCCCATGGCGTAGGTATAGCAACGACGTCGCCGACGCTCTCATGGGTAGCGGCCCCGGCAACGGACGTGGTCTATGACGTGCGCTATGCGAGTGAGGACGGCGCCTACACCGAGGTTACAGATCTCGCTCAGCCCTACGTGCAGGTGCAGAACCTGACCGAGGGCAGCTACACCTGGCAGGTGCGCTCGCGTACTACCGATGGCTCCTTTACCTCGCCCTACTCCGCAAGCGGACGCTTTACGGCGATGGCAAGCATGAGCGTGGATACCGAAGAGGAGCTGGACCTGCCCGTGGCCTACGAGCTGGGACAGAACTACCCCAACCCGTTCAACCCGCAGACAACGATTCCCTTTGCGCTGCCAAGTTCTCAGAAGGTCTCGCTTGTCGTGTATGACATGCTCGGAAGGCAGCTCGAGGTCCTCGTCGATGGCGTCATGAGCGCCGGTAACCATCAGGCCGTCTGGAACGCCCAAGACATGCCAAGCGGCATGTATGTCTACCGACTCGCAACGCCAAACGGCGTACAAACCAAACTCATGCAGCTGATCAAGTAGCGCGCATACCCCCACAGATGAATACCCTGAGCGTACGAGGCTCAGGGTGTGATAAATAAAGATATATTTTCATGAGTGACCTCGAGCAGAACATCATACTGGCTTTTGCCGGTGTGCTCATCTTCTTTGTAGTTGCGGTACCAGCCGCATGGCTTATGAAAAAACGACAGGAGCGACGAGCGGCCCGAAAAATGTCAGCGCGTAAAGCTGTCCCGCATGCGAACGCAAGAGGGACCGACCATGCGCAGCGCATACAGCCTCCCTCGAGTTACCACCGATCAACGCTCCGGTAGCCATTCGTCGATTCGCTGGGTTCTATTGAATCCTGACTGTCCCCCTCGGGTTAGGGTGCTTTTAGGATTTCACGAAAGCAGAGAGTAATAGATGAAGGCGATACCGGTCTGCGCGTTTGCGTTTTCTTTGGTCCTAAGCGCTCTGGCCGCTGAGCCCGGAGTGGCCGCAGAGCCCGGGCTGGCCAGTCACGTCGAGCCAGAGGCACGTCCATCAGAGAAAACGAACCGCCACGGATTCAGCGCGCTGGTCTTTTCGAAGACGGCCGGCTTTCGCCATGACTCCATACCGGCGGGAATCGCTGCTATCGAGGCGCTTGGAGCGGAGCACGACTTTGATGTGACCTCGACAGAAGATGCGTCCGTGTTCAATGAGTCGAGCCTTGCATCCTATGATGTCGTCATTTTCCTGAACACGACAGGCGACGTGCTGAATGCGGATCAGCAGCTGGCCATGGAGTCTTTTCTGGCAGCCGGCAAGGGATACGTAGGGATCCATGCGGCAGCGGATACGGAGTATGGTTGGGACTGGTACGCCGAAGTCGTCGGGGCGTATTTCGACAACCATCCGGAGATTCAGTCGGCGGAGCTCCTGGTGGAAGATCGTGTGCATCCCGCAACGGCACATCTGCCGGCGCGCTGGGAGCGCACGGATGAATGGTACGCTTTTCGGACCAATCCGCGAGAAGATGCCCATGTCCTGATTTCGCTTAATGAAGACAGCTACTCAGGCGGCACCATGGGACAGGACCATCCTTGGGCCTGGTGCCGTGAGGTCGAGGGCGGGCGGTCCTTTTACACTAATGGCGGCCATACCTCTGACAGCTTCTCGGAGCCCGATTTCTTGGCGCACCTTCTGGGAGGAATTGAGTGGGCTGCAGGCGCTCAATCCGGCGATTGCGGGGCCAGTATCAGGGATAATCTGGAGAAGACGATCTTGGATGACGATACGCAGAATCCCATGGACCTGGTTGTTCTCCCCGGCGGCGATGTCCTTTTCCTGGAGCGCGCAGGCCAGGTGCGGTTGATCTCACAGGAGACGGGCATTACGAGTACGGCTCTCGAACTGGATGTCGCGCTGGACAACGAGGATGGCCTATTGGGCATCGTGTTGGACCCCGACTTTGCGCAAAACGGGTGGCTCTATCTGTTTTACTCCCCTGCCGGCACAGTCCTTCAGAAAGTATCCCGGTTCACGTTTGATGGTTCACTCCTAGATCCCTCATCCGAGGTCAACATATTGCAGTTCGAGGTGGATCGAAACGAGTGTTGCCATTCCGCGGGTTCGATGGCGTTTAACACCGATGGGCATCTGTTCATTGCAACCGGCGATAACACCAACCCGTTTGCATCGGACGGGTACGCTCCCCTGGATGATCGGGCGGGCCGAGCTCCGTGGGATGCCCGCCGCACCAGCGGAAATACGAACGATCTGCGTGGCAAAATCCTGAGGATCATCCCGCTTGATGAGGGTGACTATGCTATTCCCGAGGGAAATCTTTTTCCTGAGGGAACGGCGTTCACACGGCCTGAAATCTATGTCATGGGCGTGCGAAATCCGTTCCGAATTGCCCTGGATACGCAGAATGGTGCGCTATTCTGGGGCGATGTCGGACCGGACGCAGAATCGGATAATGGTGTCCGCGGCCCCCGAGGCTATGACGAATGGAACCGCGCGACCGAGGCCGGAAATTACGGATGGCCGTTCTGCGCAGCCGACAACAAGCCCTACACGGATTGGGATTTTGCATCAGGAACCTACTCCGGGCTGTTCGACTGCGCCGCGCCGGAAAACACGTCCTCCTTCAATACGGGCTTATCTACACTGCCCTCAAGTGAGCCGGCGTGGATCTACTACCCTTACGGCGTTTCGGCCGAATTTCCTGCTATCACAGAGGGTCCTGGTCGAACCGCTATTGCCGGGCCGGTGTACCGGCCCTCGGGAGAAGATGTAAGCGGTGCACTCCCCTCCTATTTCTCTGGATCCTTTTTCATTGGCGAATGGACACGCAGCTGGCTGAAGCGGGTCATTCTGGATGATGAGGGCGGTGTACTACGCATACTTCCCTTTGCAGATCAGTATGATTACTTGCGTCCCATCGCCATGAAAATGGGACCGGATGGTGCTTTTTACGGCATTGAATGGGGCTCGGGCTTCGGGGGCAATAATGCGGATTCGCGCGTTTTCCGCATCTCCTATGAGAAAGGAAATCGAGCGCCTGTCGTGCAGGTCAATACCTCGGACCTGGCCGGTCCAATTCCGCTGGAAGTCTCCTTTGACGCTTCCCAATCAACCGATTCCGACCCCGGCGATCAGTTATCCTATGCGTGGGATTTCACGAATGATGGTGTAATTGACGCTACAGACCCCGTCGTGACCTACACCTACGATGTCGAAGGCGACTATACGGCTGTCCTCGAAGTCCGGGACACCTTCGATAATGTCGTGACACGCTCTTTCTCGGTGCGCGCGGGGAATACATCCCCGGTGGTCACCATGACGGCCCCGATGGCCGGAACCATGTTCTCCTGGGGCGACACCTTGAATGTCGTGGTCGCAGTTACCGACGCGGAAGATGGATCCACCGCTGATGGTTCCATCGATTGCTCCGAGGTCGAATCCCAGCCGTTCATCGGCCACGACGAACATGCACACCCGCTCGATGTCTACACCGGGTGCGACATACAGATCGTGACCCCTGATGGGCATGGCTCCCCGGGCGATCGCATTTTCCTGTACCTGGAATCGCGATATCAGGACGGTGGCAGCAGCACGGTTTCCAGCGCGCAAGGACGTACCGAGACCCTACTCTACCCCCGATCCTGGGAGGCAGAGCACTACGACGAGGCCACGGGCATTGAACTGGAGGACAGTGCCGATCCAACGGGTGGTCGACGACATCTAGCTTATATCGATCACGGAGACTGGGTGCTGTACCGAAATCGCAACCTGGCAGGTGTCAGTCACATTACGTTTCGAGTGGCGTCGGACGGCTCAGGAGGGACGATCAGCCTTAGAGAGTCGTCTCCCTCCGGTCGATTGCTCGGGAAAACCCATGTGCCGATTACGGGCGGCTGGCAAAGCTTTGTGGACGTGACCATGGCCGTTGAGGCTCCAAGTGCCGCAGAGACCTCCGATTCGCCGATGGATCTGGCCCTGGTGTTTGAGAATGCCAGTTCAGGTGGCGGCTTGTTCAACATCAACCGGATACTCTTTGAAGGATCCGGCGTGGCAGGTAATCGAGAGGAATGGGGACTGCGTGCCGACTTGTATGGGAGCACAGACTGGACCGGAGATGCGGTCGACGAGATCCACCCCGGTATTAGCTGGTTCTGGGGGAACGAGAGTCCCGTTCCCGGGGCCGCTGCGCGTCCCTTTTCAGCCCGATGGCAGGGACGGCTGATTGCCCCGATAAGTGGATCGCTTCGACTGTTCGCACAGACGTGGGGGACGCTTCAGTTGGATATTGACGGAAGTTCTGTCATCGAAGTCCAGTCGGAAGGTGCCTCTCCAACGACCGCTTCCCGGCTGTTCAGGGTCGCGGAGGGCCAGGAGCTGCTTTTGGACGCGCGGTATGCTGATCAGACAGGGGATGCAGGACTCATACTGTCCTGGGAAGGCACGGGCCTGGTTCGCCAAACGATCCAAATGAGTGATGCGCGCCTTCCGAGCGCCTCGGGTACGTCCCGTGAGCGTGCCGATGACCTACCGTTCGGCAATGCGCTTTTGGAGGCCTACCCTAACCCGTTCCAGCGGGCGCTTACCGTGCGTGCGAGCTGCGACGCAGGCTCAGAGGTGGAAACTTCCATCGTCGACGTGCTCGGGAGGCGCCGGCACCTTGGGAAGATGCCTTGCTCCAATCAGGGTCACATCCTCCTGGATGTGAATGCTGACCAGCTGACCGCAGGTGTCTACTTTGTGGTCGTCCAGACCTCAACGCGCCTGCTGACGCTGCCCGTTACCAAGTTGTAAACGCCGCTGCAGATTTCGGGCCGCCAAGAAACGGGCGCCATCGCCTGCTGGCGCCCCGTGATCAGTCAGCAAACTGACGGCCGATGAACGCTGCTATCACCCCGATGATGGCCAGCAAGACCAACATGTGGACGAAGGTCGGCTGCGTAATGACTACGGTCGAGAACGGGATGACCGGAAAAATGACCATGCAGAAGGCCCAGCCGATGAGTTGCTTGGGTGAAGAGCGCAGTGCAGACATGGCGAAACGTCGAAAATGATGGCCGAAAAAGCAGATACGCATCAAGGTAAGACAGATCCTTGAGAGAATGACCGTGAGGCGCTCGGCTTTCCAGATTCTTCGTTCGAGGGCGGGGGCCCACAGTGGACCCACGGGGATCCTGCGGAACAGCGCCATGCCCCATCCCTATAAATGGTTTGACAGAACAACCTGAGGAGGATGGTGATGGCATTGTTTACCCACCAAGACGCCCAGCTGGGAGAGCTGGAAGGGACCGGCTACTTATTCCTGAACAAGGACACGTTTCCGGCCAGTATGCAAGGTGTGTTTTTTGGTCCCGAAGACCAAGCGGATGTCATGGAGTCGCTGGTGGACACCGATCCGGTTGCTTTCAAGGGCATCATGTACAAGAAGAATCGGGCCGGCCAGATCAAGGGTACCGCGGTCGAAGTAACCGTTGATGTAACCCAGTTCAGGGAAGTATCGATGGGCGCGCGGGCGCTGCTTCAGGCCGTTGAGGAGGAAGAGTAGTAATCCGGCCTTCATGCCTATCCATCAGCCAGACCACGATAATATGGGGCATGGTCATGATCGAAATGGCAACCAGGTAGACGGACAAGGTGGATCGTCCGGGCGGAAGCAAGAGCAGCATGGCCGCAAGCCCCACCAGGGTGATGATCATGATGATGATCTGATCCAAGCGTTTGGAACGCCCCAACAACCCCGGAGCACTGCTGCGGTACCATGTACCGAGCCGACGATCGTGGTACCATGCATGCCAGAAGGTGAAATACACGCCTACGCTGACCAGTGGGTGAACCAGTAGGAGGAGGAGCGTCAGGAGCAGGGTTTCCCCGAGTTCCTCCTTCATGGATGCGCCTTGACGGTACATGACGATTAGCCAGCCAAGTTGTCCGGCAAGGACGATAATGCTCACCCAGAGGCTGCTTGGGATCCATGTTAACAGGTACGCCTCCTCAATTCCGGGAGACCAGTTCGCCACAATTGAAACTACGACGTCGGCGTGCAGAGCGAGAGGCCCCGCCATGGGCAGGATACCCCGCAGGATGGATGCCGCATACCATGGGGCTGATTGCAGTGGCGCCGACTTTGCTGGCGTCTGTGGCGGTAGCGTTTCTTGCGCCGGTAACGCTTGCCCTCGCGTGTTTTGCAGCCTCGAGGCAGCACGCTGGAAGGAACGCGTGGCATCGGCAGAGCCCCAATGCCAGATAGTCATGCCAATGAAAATGGCAGCAGATAGAGCTGGCAGTGCAGCCCAGAGGACCGCGTAGATGCCCATGACGGCAAGATAACCGGCCAAAACCGGGAGAAACTTCAAGGGAGCGCCACGCATGGATGCCCAAATAACGTGGTCACATGCACCGTGTGGTAATCCGAATACGAGAGTAGAGAGCGCCCAGGGGATGTAGAGAACCCAAGGAGATACGCCTCCCATCGACCAGCCTGTTACGGATCCTGCCAACACCGCGCCTACGATCCAGACCGGCGCTCTGTCCATGCTCATCCTAGACTGTGGGTCGCAGATCAGCCAACTTGGAATGCCGTAATTGATGGGCGGCAAGCAAGGCACCCTGAACGACAAGGAGGTTGGTCACAAAAAAGAAAAGAATCTCCTCGATGGGTAGCACACCGACCATCAGACCCGTGGAGGTTTCTTCAGAGATGACCCAGACACCGTTCCAGATAGCGATGGCGTCTGCGATACAAAGGTAGATGGAGGGCGGCACGAAGGCTGCCAGAACGAGCTTCTTTGCCTTCCAGAGATGATGCCCGCCTACAATCCATTGCAACGCCAGCACGGGAGCTGCCCATGCCATGATCAGACCCATGTATAACGTGGATGTCGTCTCCAGCA
>JAAZVD010000071.1 GCA_018623785.1 Bacteroidota bacterium
TCACTGGCAGTAGCCGGAGCGGGTAAACGAGGTAGACGAACCAAGGCATGATCAGCCGTCGCTTTCGTCGCTTTACAGCGCTGAAAATGCGATCTGCCACACCATCGGGATTAAGAATGGGAAGTAGAAACGAAAATCGGGTCTTGACCCCCTCAAACATCCCCGTGTGAATGAAAAACGGGGCTACCAAGGTGGTGTGGATGGGATGCCCTAGCTTCTTCATTTCAATACGCAGGGCGTCATCGAATCCTACGGCAGCAAACTTGCTGCTGCTGTAGGCCGCCATGCGGGAGGTAGCGGCCAAGCCACCAGCCGAAGCAATGGTCACGATATGTCCGCTTCCCCGCTCGATCATGCCGGGAAGGACGGCACGCACTGTGTGGAAATGCGCCTCGATGTTGATGGCAAACGTACGCCGTATATCCTCCTTGGTATGTTCCAGAAGGTATTTTCCTGCCACGATTCCGGCATTATTGATCAGGATGTCCGGCGTACCGAGCTCGCCCTGTAATCGTCGGAAGATGTTCACTATGTTGTCGGAGTCCGCAAGGTCTATCTGGTACGGATGAAAGTCTGCCCCCAATTCCCCGGATAGGTCAGAGAGGCCACGCTCATTGATGTCCAAGCCGGCTACACGGTATCCAGCCGAGAGAAAACGCGCAGCCAGTAGCATGCCGAGCCCACTGGCAGCTCCGGTCAAAACGACGAGTGGGGATGGGGACTGGGACATGGGAAGGGGAGTTTGGAGATGGTCTTCGTTGAGCCAAAGGTCATCACACACGCGAATAGGCACCTGATCAGCATCCTGGGCGCCCATCAGCATTCCGGGCAGAGAGTGGGGCGTGCCTCCCGCAGCTCGAGGGAATTCCCTACATCGACAGCGTGTCGCGGCGTGGTTATATTTTACGAACCTCCTTATGACCAAACACACGATAAATCCGATGGATGAACGTTATCCAGTCCCTGCTGACTTTGCTGCCAACGCTTATATCGGATCCCGCGAAGCGTACGATGAGATGTACCATCGCTCGGTGGACGATCCCGAAGGGTTCTGGGCAGAGATGGGTCAGCGTATCGATTGGTTCAAACCCTTCACCAAGGTCAAGAACACGTCGTGGGCCCGCGATAATGTATCGATCCGCTGGTATGAGGATGGCACGACGAATGCCGCCTACAATGCACTGGATCGGCATCTGGAATCGCGCGGAAACCAGACGGCGCTCATTTTTGAGCCGGATGACCCGGCCGAGGAGGCCCGTCACATCTCGTACACAGAACTGCACGAGCAGGTCAGTCGCCTCTCCAATGTCCTGAAAGCCAACGGCGTGAAGAAGGGCGATCGGGTGACCATCTATCTGCCCATGATTCCGGAGGCGGCGTATGCCATGCTGGCCTGCGCCCGAATTGGGGCGATCCACTCGGTGGTATTCGGCGGCTTCAGCCCCGACTCCTTGGCCAGTCGCATCCTGGATTGTGATTCAACTGTCCTGATCACAGCCGACGAGTCGAAGCGGGGGGGTAAGTTCGTGCCGCTCAAGGTCAACGCCGACAAGGCCCTAGAACAGTGCCCGGATGTAACGTGTACCATCGTAGCGCGGCGCAGTGGCCGCGAGGTTCCCATGACGCAAGGCCGCGACATCTGGATGGACGATGCCATGGCAGCGGCATCCGCAGACTGCCCGGCCGAAGAAATGAATGCCGAGGATCCGCTCTTCATTCTGTATACGAGCGGTTCCACGGGCAAACCCAAAGGACTCCTGCACTCGACCGGAGGCTACCAGGTATGGGCGTCCATGACCCACCAGTACGTCTTTGACTATCACGATGGGGATGTCTTCTGGTGCACGGCCGATGTGGGGTGGATTACGGGCCACAGCTATATCGTGTATGGCCCGTTGATCAACGGTGCCACGCAGGTCTTTTTTGAAGGCATTCCCACCTACCCGGATGCTTCGCGGTTCTGGCAGGTGGTGGATAAGCACAGGGTGACCCAGTTCTATACGGCGCCAACGGCCATCCGTGCGCTGATGCAGCAGGGAGAGTCGTTCGTAAAGGGCACCTCACGCTCTTCGCTCAAGCTACTAGGAACCGTAGGCGAGCCCATTAATCCGGAAGCCTGGCGCTGGTACCACGAAGTGGTCGGGGAGGGGCGCTGTCCCATCGTCGACACGTGGTGGCAGACCGAAACGGGCGGCATCATGATTACGCCGCTGCCGGGAGCCATTGAGACCAAGCCTGGCTCAGCAACGGTGCCCTTTTTTGGTATCAAGCCCGCCATTCTGACCAACGAGGGTAACGAGAAGGAAGGAGCCACCGAAGGGGTGATGGTCATCACGGATTCGTGGCCGGGTCAGGCGCGGACCATTTACGGCGATCATGAGCGCTTCTTTCAGACCTATTTCTCGACCTTTAAGAACCTCTACTTCACGGGAGATGGTGCCCGCAGAGATGAGGATGGTTACTACTGGATTACAGGTCGGGTGGATGACGTTATCAACGTCTCGGGTCACCGCATGGGAACGGCCGAAGTAGAGAGTGCTCTCGTCGCGCACGAGACCGTTGCAGAGGCTGCCGTGGTCGGTTTCCCGCACGACGTCAAGGGACAGGGCATCTATTGCTATGTAACCTTGAACATGGGCGTAGAACCCTCGGAGGCATTGCGCGCAACCCTTGTCCAGCACGTACGCGCTACGATCGGGCCGATTGCCAAGCCGGACTTCATCCAGTTCACGCCGGGCCTTCCCAAGACGCGATCAGGCAAGATCATGCGCCGCATTTTGCGCAAGATCGCGGCCAACGAATTCGGAAATCTCGGAGATACCTCGACCCTCGCTGATGCTACCGTGGTTGAGGACTTGATCCAGAATCGGCAAAATACATGAGGCCGCAGAATCCCCGGCTCCGGCGTCTATTTCAATGATCTTCATTCATCGCCGGAAGCGCTTTTGTTATTTTGCGCGCTTAACAAATCCAAGGCCACCCAATCCCTGCCATGAGCGACGATTTCTCGCTTGAATACCTCGGAATCGAGAACGGGAATATTTCCCGTAATCTCTCACGTGCTAAACTCTATCAGGAGGCCATTCTGCACGAGGAAGGTGCCGCCATCTCCAACCAAGGAGGGTTGATGCTGCGTAGTGGCGAGAAAACCGGTCGCAGCCCGAAGGACAAACGCGTGGTCGAGATCAATGGACTGACCGACGACGTCTGGTGGGGAAAGGTCAACATCCCTCTCGATCCCCGCAACTACGAGATCAACCGCGAACGGGCCATTGATTACTTCAATGCAGTCAAGCGGCTGTATGTGTTTGACGGATTTGCCGGTTGGGCCCCTGAGTACCGTCTGAAGGTCCGCGTCATTTGCACGCGCCCCTACCACGCGCTCTTCATGCGCAACATGCTCATTCGCCCTTCAGACGAGGAGTTGGCTGGCTTTGGTCGCCCCGACTTCACCATCATGAATGCGGGTAGATTTCCTGCCAACCGTCACACCGAACAGATGTCGTCGAAAACAAGTATCGACCTCAACTTCGAGTGCAACGAGCTGACCATTCTTGGTACGGAGTACGCCGGCGAAATGAAAAAGGGCGTCTTCTCGGTCATGCATTATCTCATGCCCAAGCAGGGTGTGCTGTCCATGCATTGCTCCGCCAATGAAGGGGACGAGGGTGATGTATCGCTCTTTTTCGGACTCTCAGGGACCGGAAAGACGACCCTCTCGGCCGATCCCAACCGCCATTTGATTGGCGATGATGAACATTGTTGGTCCGACGATGGTGTCTTCAACATCGAGGGCGGTTGCTATGCCAAGGCCATCGGCCTCTCAGCAGAGAAAGAGCCCGAGATCCACAACGCCATCCGTTTCGGCTCTGTCCTGGAAAACGTGGTCTACGACGAGAGGACGCATGTTGTGGACTTTGACGATACAAGTATCACGCAGAACACGCGTGTGGCCTATCCGATCGACTTTATTGACAACGCCAAGATTCCCTGTGTCGGTGGGCATCCGAAGAACATCATTTTCTTGACCTATGATGCCTTTGGGGTGTTGCCTCCGGTATCCAAGTTGACATCAGACCAGGCCATGTACCACTTCATCTCCGGATACACGGCCAAAGTCGCCGGTACGGAGATGGGCGTTGATGAGCCGCAGGCCACGTTTTCGGCATGCTTCGGAGACGCCTTTTTGGTACTGCACCCGGCGCGATATGCCGAAATGCTGGCAGCAAAGATGGAAGAGCACGGCGCCAAGGCGTGGCTGATCAATACGGGGATGACCGGTGGTGCGTACGGCACCGGCCACCGGATGAGTCTCCCGCACACGCGTGCCATCATCGATGCTATCCATGCGGGTCACCTTGATGATGTAGAGACCCTTGAGGACCCGGTATTCGGGATGGCCATTCCCAAGAACGTGCCACGAGTCCCCGACGAGGTTCTGGTGCCGCGGGAGGCGTGGACGGACCAGCACGCGTACGATGTTACGGCGCGCAAGCTGGCTGCCCTCTTTAACAGCAATTTCGAGCAATATCGGCAAGGATCGTCCGAGGCTATCATTGCCGCCGGGCCGCGCCTCTGACGGTTGATCACGCCTCTCGCATGGCCATGGCGTAACTGAGCGCACCCTCCACGGGTGCGCTCATCATGGATTCCACCGTTACGCCGGGCATGCAAGCGGACAGTGCAGCAGAAAAAGCCGCGAGATAGCTGTCCCGCTGTGAGAGCCCCCCTGCCAGGACCGCACGTGTGCCGTGGCCTTCAGGTAGATAGGTTGCGAGCCGGGCGCACTGGGCTGCCAGTTCGTGGCAGGCCGCCTCTACCAGCGCTGTGGCCGCCTCATTCCCGGCCTCCAACAGGTCCATGACGATTGGAGCGAGCGTGGATGGTCGGAATTCGGCGTCGTAGTAGGTATCAAGAACACGGGCAATGGTAGGGGTCTCCATCCCCATGGCTACTGCAATACCCATGCTGAACGCTCCTGTGTCATTGCACTCAAGATCCATCAGTAGCCGTCTTACCGCAGCTCTCCCCAGTTCTGTGCCGCTGCCCGGATCTCCCAATCCGGGTCCCCAACCGCCGGCTCGCAGCAGGCTGCCCCGTTCATCGAGGCCATAACATCCTGATCCGGTTCCGGCAATAACCAGAATACCCGGGTTAGAAGGGAACGCCGACTCCAGTGCTATGCGGGCATCCGATGTGACCCTGATCTGTTGGACAGGAATACGCAGGACGGAACTGAGGGCCTCGGCACTGGCTGCTGCCACGGCCTTTGTCCCGGCGCCGGCAGCTCCGATACAGAGGCGAACGTCCTGGTCCAACGGCATGGGTGCTACGGCCTGCATGATATGCTCACCTACCTGCTGCGCAAAGTGATCCGGTGAGGCTGTCCGGAGGTTGACACTGGGGTAGCGCGCCCGCCAGGTCCGGATGCCGTCCGTGAAGGCGAGGGCCAGCTTGGTACCGCCTGCGTCGGCACCGATAGCCTTGCAAGAAGGGGAAGGAGAGGCGTAGTCCGTTGCGGGATTCATCGGGCGGTTCAGTCTCGGGGAAGGAACGTGGTGGATGCATCGGGCGCGTGTCTTCGGAGGGCGCGCGTTTCGGGAGGGCGGTCACCTGTCATGAACGTGCCCAGGAATCGATTGAACTCTACAAACGGTCGCCGGAAGTACAATATGCCGTCGTTCAGTGTCAGGCCGCCTTCCCACACCGAAGTAATGCGCAGGGAATCTGCGGACGGCGGCGCTCCCCAAACCAAGGACTGGGGATGTCCGGGCGCCCGGATGCGCACAGCGCGGTATTTATCCAGAAATCGCTCTTCCGGACGGCCCCCATCGGCTTTGTTCGGGGTGGTCCCGGGAAAGGTAACCCCACGCTCCTGGACGGTTTCCCATCGCCAGGAACTCATGTCGGGTCCATACCGAAGGGACAGGCTGCCAATCGTCTCCTGCAGGACCTCTCGCAGGACGGCGCCATCTTGGGTCGGCATCTCGGGATGGGTCAGGAGCGTTTCCAGAATCGAGGCACCGGGTTCAGCAGCGCCATATTCCAGATTCCAGTTGCGCAGATAGCGGACCGCTTCCTGCGTGCGTGCCTTGGTGATCAGCGAATCAGCCAAGAGCGGCATTATGGGTTGCAGTGCTTCCCGGGCTGCTCTGGATAGGGTCGTGTTCATCCACGCTGTGAGGGGAGGTCCATCAGGCAGGCCGGCCACGGTGGCAACGGGGCTCATGTACTCGGGCGCCGAGGTAACGAAGTACGATCCCGTCCCAGGCTGAAGAACCGTGGCCGGCCTGCCGGTGACACGGAACCCACCGCCGCTCCATCGCACTCCGTCTCGTGAGAGCAGAAAAGGATCTGGCGCCGATCCCTGCAGGGCAGCCAGCCAGATCCCGGCGTCCGTGCCACTCGTTTCCCCGGACCACGTCAGTAAACGCAGATGTCCGGATTCCCCGCTCCGGGGTGGTTGGTCCAGGAGGAGGCGGGCTCCGACACGATGTGATGCTACAATTTCTTCGTGCCCGTTGTGATCGATCCGGTCAAATCGTGTAGCGATATCGGCGTTTGACACGCTGGCTGTGTCCACGGACCTGCGCGACTGCCCCGTCAGCGCCCACGCGTCTGCATGGGTTCTCCCGGTAAGCGCGACCATGGTTCCGGGCATCATCAGGCCGGTAAAGCGCCCCGAACCGTAATCCATTTCGCTCTCGACAAATAACGGAATGCCGGATGAACCGGTAGCAAGGCGTAAAGCCAGGTAGGGATGGTCAGGGTGATACACACCGGCCACGTAGTTCGTGCGCACTCCGTGGAACGAAAGCAGACGTTCGAGGGTGCGCTGGGCACGATCCCAAGTGGCAGGCCCGAGGTCGATCTGATCGACGTACCCGCTGGATGACATCCATGCAAAGAGCCGCTCTATGGCCAGAGAGTGCCATGGTTGCCACGGCTCCATTTCCACATCCATGATGAGAAACGGTGCCCCGCGACTCAGGTCCGGGGCTGAAACGGCCAGATCGAGCCCCGCAGCGAAGGCCGACAAGGCACTTTTGGTATCCGTGTCCAATTCAGTCCAGGCCCGCTGGGCGCCGTCGGGGATACCGAGTTGCCGCACCATCCGGTCTGCCGGGAGGGCATCGGTGCCAAACCATTCCGACAAACGTCCCAGGGCTGCCTGCCGCCAGAGTGCCAATTGCCAGGAGCGGCTCCGTGCGTGGCCGTATCCCAGAAGTACCAAGGCATCGGGCAGGGAGCGTGCTTGAACCGTAATCCCGCCTTCATCCGTCCACGACACGGTTGCTTCCGCATCGACAGCGTCGGTGTAGAGGCGGGATGGCGCCTGCGGACCTGCGGAAAACGCCAGATACATTATAACCCCGACGGTGAGTAGCAAGCCCACGCCGATGGTCAGCACTGTCCAGCCA